>JBFIID010000164.1:0-6088 GCA_041601415.1 Gammaproteobacteria bacterium | reverse complement strand
GCTGGCCAACCAGTGTTACTGCCTGTCAGAGACTTCACTCTTCGCAGATACCGGCGCAAGTACAGGGCCAGACTGAACAGCAACCCACAGGAAATTGCATAGAGAAAGGGATTTAATAGGTCATCAAAATCCAGCGACAGGGAAAACAGGGTCATCAGCAGGAACAGCCAGCTGCAAATATACAGGACCAGCACCAGTATATTCAGGCTTAGTCGCCAGAGATGATGTGCCAGTCGATTCAGAATCGGGGCTAAATGCATACCGGCAGTATGAGAGTTTCATGCTCGACTGAAAAGTTAAGCGGCCCGTATCACCTGAATTGACTGACTTTCCACCAAAATCAACCACGATCCGCCATTTAGAAGAGGGCTGAAGCAGCGTATAATCCCGCGCTTCTCAAGGCCCAACCCCCGGAATCGATGAATATCTCTGCTACGCGTCTACGCGAAATCCCCTACAACTATACGTCTTTCTCTGATCGCGAGATCGTGATTCGCTTCCTCGGCGAAGACATGTGGGAGCTACTGAATACCTTACGAGGGGCCAGACGCACCGGCCGTTCGGCACGTATGTTGTTTGAAGTACTGGGTGACATGTGGGTGGTTACCCGCAATCCCTTTATTGAGGATGATTTGCTGGAGAACCCGTCTCGACGTGCTTCTCTGGTGCATGCCCTGCATCATCGTCTGGAACAGGTGAAGCTGCGCGCGGAAGACAATGAAAGCGCCCTGGCCCTGAGTAAGGTCGCAGGCGAAGCGGTACAGAAGTTCGAAACGAAACTGATCGAAACCAGCAAACTCCGTCGCAAGGTGAAAAAACAGCTTCGCCGCGTGACCCGTAAGGACAATATTGATTTTGGTGGGCAGGCGCGTGTCGCGCATGTGACAGACGCCACCGACTGGCGCGTTGAATTCCCCTTTGTGGTGATCAGTCCCGACAACGAGATGGAATTCCGTGATCTGGTTAAATCCTGTATTGAGCTGGGTTTGACCATCATCCCGCGTGGCGGCGGTACCGGTTATACCGGTGGCGCTATTCCTCTGCATGCCTTTACCGCCGTGATTAACACCGAAAAACTGGAAAGCCTGAGCGCCGTGGAGATGGTGACGGTGGAGGGTCTGGAGTCACAGGTGCCCTCGATCCGCGCCGAGGCGGGGGTTGTCACGCGTCGCGTGGCCGAGGCCGCAGGACGCGACGGTTATGTGTTTGCGGTCGATCCGACCTCGCAGGATGCCTGCACGATTGGCGGCAATGTGGCGATGAACGCCGGTGGCAAGAAAGCCGTCCTGTGGGGTACTACATTAGACAATCTGCTGTCCTGGCGCATGGTCGATCCGGATGGTAACTGGATGGAAATCGAACGACTGAACCACAACCTCGGCAAGATCCATGATCAGGCCGAAGTCAGCTTCCGGGTCAGTCGCTACAGCGATGAATTCAAAACCCTGCGTGGCGAACCCGAGATGTTAACCTTCCCGGGCAAATCACTGCGCAAGGAAGGACTGGGCAAGGATGTCACCGATAAATTCCTGGGTGGACTACCCGGTGTACAAAAAGAAGGCTGTGACGGCCTGATCACCTCGGCCCGATTTGTCGTGCATCGTATGCCAGAACAGATCCGCACCGTGTGTCTGGAGTTTTATGGTCAGGATCTGAGCCGTGCCGTACCTGCCATTGTTGAGATCAAGGATTATCTGGATAGCCTGCCCGATGTCGTACTCAGTGGCCTGGAGCATCTGGACGAACGCTATGTAAAGGCGGTGAAATACAGCCCCAAGGCGGCACGTGGTCAATTACCGAAAATGATCCTGCTGGCGGATATCTCCGGCGACGATGAAAATGCGGTAGCAAGAGCCGCCTCCGAAGTCGTGCGCCTGGCCAATGCCCGTGATGCAGAAGGCTTTACCGCCGCCAGTCCCGAGGCACGCAAACGTTTCTGGGCCGACCGCTCGCGTACCGCCGCGATTGCTGCCCATACCAACGCCTTCAAGATCAATGAAGACGTGGTGATTCCGCTGGATCGCCTGGGCGATTACAGCGAGGCGATTGAGCGCATCAATATCGAATATTCAATGCGTAACAAACTGCGCATGATCGAGGCGCTGGAAAATTATATTCGCGATGAGCTGGAGGAAGAACACAAATCCGCTGTGCTGGCTCTGGGTGAAGAAGGTGAACAGATCATGGCCAACAAGTGCGAGGCCGCACTGAATCACCTGCAAAGCATCCATGTCCGCTGGCAGACCCTGCTGGATAACCTGGACAATCCGGCCACCGATTTCCTTGACCTGCTGTCGCCCGAGACCCAGGAAAAGCTGCAACCGGGCGACAGCCTGATCGCCACCATGTTGCGTCGCGACCTGCGAATTTCCTATCGCAAACGGGTCGAGAAACCGATCAAATATATCTTCAGCGGCGGCGAACTGCAGACCATCCGTGAACGGATGGACAAACTGCATTCGAAGATCCGTCTGTCACGTCTGTTTGTGGCCCTGCACATGCACGCTGGTGACGGTAATGTGCATACCAATATCCCGGTCAACTCGCATGATTACCATATGCTGCATGAGGCCGAGATGATTGTTGATCGAGTAATGCAGCTGTCCCGCGATCTGGGCGGAGTGATCTCCGGTGAACATGGCATTGGTCTGACCAAGGCCAAACATCTGGAACCGGAAATCCTTGAGGCCTTCGCCAGCTACAAACAGAAGGTCGACCCGGAAGGCCGGTTTAATCGTGGCAAGTTAATGCCCGGTTCCGGACTACAGGATGCCTACACGCCTTCCATGCGCCTGCTTGAGCAGGAAGCATTGATTCTCGAAGACAGCGAACTGGGGCTGTTGAATAACAGCATCAAGGACTGCCTGCGTTGCGGAAAATGTAAGCCTGTCTGTACCACCCATGTACCACGCGCCAACCTGCCCTATTCGCCACGAAACAAGATCCTGTCGACCGGTTTGATCATTGAGGCCTTCCTCTACGAAGAGCAGACACGTCGCGGAATATCTCTCCGTCATTTTGATGAAATGAACGATGTGGCCGATCATTGCACCGTCTGTCACCGCTGTGTCACGCCCTGCCCGGTCAATATTGATTTCGGTGATGTCAGTGTGATGATGCGACGCATTCTCAGTCAACGTGGGAAGAAACGCAGCAACCCGGCCACCAAAATGGCCATGGCATTCCTCAACATCAAGGATCCGACCACTATCAAGGTGATGCGCAAGGCAATGATCGAGTGGGGCTTCAAGGGCCAACGGCTGGGTCATAGTGCACTTAAACTGGTGCCAGGCATTTTCCGTCACAAGAAACGCCCACCGGCTACCACCGGAGCACCGCTAGTCAAGGAACAGGTCATCCACTTCTTCAATCGGCGTCTGCCAGATAGCCCGCCAGCAAAAACCACGCGTGCCCTGCTGGGTGTTGAAGACAGCAAGATGGTGCCGATTCTGCGTGATCCGCAGAAGGTCACGGAAGAGTCGGATGCGGTGTTTTATTTCCCCGGCTGTGGCTCGGAACGTCTTTTCAGTGAGGTCGGTCTGGCCACTCTGGCTATGCTCTTTGATGCCGGGGCACAGACCGTGTTACCGCCCGGCTATCTATGCTGCGGTTATCCACAGACCGCCAGCGGCGATACCGAACGCGGCCAACGGATCACCACCGATAATCGCGTGTTATTCCACCGCGTTGCCAACACCCTGAATTACATGGACATCAAAACCGTGATCGTCTCCTGTGGCACCTGTATGGATCAGCTACAGAAATATCAATTCAAGAAAATCTTCCCTGATTGCCGCCTGCTGGATATTCACGAATACCTGATGGAAAAAGGCTATAGCATGCAGGGCGTAGACGGCGTGCAGTATCTCTACCACGACCCCTGCCACACACCCATGAAGACCTACCAGCCGATGAACGTCGCCAGCAGCCTGATGAATGCCAATGTAGAACTGGCCGACCGTTGTTGTGGTGAGGCCGGCACCTTTGCCGTTTCCCGCCCCGATATCGCCACCCAGGTTCGCTTCCGCAAGGCAGAAGAACTGCGCAAGGGTCTTGAGTCGCTCACCGGAGAAGACAGGAACAGGGATGAAAAAGTGAAACTGGTGACCTCCTGCCCGGCCTGCCAACAGGGACTGTCGCGATATGCCGATGAAACCGGACTCGACACGACCTACATGGTGGTAGAACTGGCAAAAAATAAGCTCGGTAGCGACTGGCAGGCGAATTTCGTCAAACGCGCCACCCAGGGTGGACTGGAGCAGATACTGTTATAAACGCCCTAACTGCGCGAAAACTCTGGAATATCCTCAAGTAGAGAGCTGTTATGACCGATAGCTTCTGTATAAACTAGAATCTCTCGCTAAGCCTCGAATAAAACTGGATAAATGAGTGTGATCGGCATCACTTTTAACTTTTCGCGCGTTAGGCAGGCTGTCGATCACCTGTTACACCCAAAATCCCTGATAACGCCGGTCAGATGTAAACAGGTCGATCTACTCTACGATCTTGGCCAGGCGGCGATTCTCGGTAGTATGCTGGCGGCCATCGCGGCACTCATCATTCTCTGGCCAGTCACAAACCACCAACACATCACTCTCTGGTTCTCCAGTATATTTCTGATCAATGCGGGTCGTGCCCTGCTGCTTTTCTACCGTAACAGGGCCCCGGATAGCACCCGTCACGATGTCATCTGGTTACATAGAAATGCCTTTATTACCCTGATCGCCGGGCTTTTGTGGGGTTCAACGGGTCTGTTTTTTGACCCCGGCTGGCCGCTGGCCTACCAGGTGTTTGTGCCGGTCATCCTGACCGGGCTGGTCGCCAGCGCAATCTCAACCAATTCGGTCTATTTGCCAAATTATGTCGCTTTTGTGATCCCGGTACTGTTACCAATCACCGGTTTATTTCTGTTCTACCTGCCCTGGCCCTATACCGCGATGGGTTATTTAATCATCATTTATGCGGTGTTTATGCTGCGTCTGGGTGCACAATTCAATCAGAACCACATTCAATCGCTGAGTCTGCAACTGCAGAACCATAACCTGGTAAGTACCCTGAAACACGGTAACGAGGCGCTGGTTCAGGAAATATACAGTCGTAAAGAAATAGAAAAGAACCTGCGCGCCTCTGAGAGACTCTCACAGTCGGCCTTTGATGAAGCGGCGATTCCGATGGTGTTAATCGATCGTCATGGGCACATTATCAAGGTCAACCGCGCCGTGGTGGAACTCAGTGGCTATAAGGAAGAAGAGGTGCTGGGCAAGTGGTTCAACGCCCTGACCCATCCGGACGACAAGAAAAGCAGCCTGGCCCTGTTTAACAAGCTCCTCTCCGGCCTGCATAACCACGGCAAGCTGAAAAAGCGTTATGTGACCAAGAAGGGTGACATCCTGTGGGCCAATCTTTCTATCTCACTGGTACGAGACGAACACAATAGACCGGATTACCTGATTGCACAGATCGTGGATATAACCGAGGCCCATGAACTCTCCGAAGAACTTTATTATCAGGCCCAGTTTGATAGCCTCACCGGACTGCTCAACCGTCGCGAATTTGAATTTAGACTGGCACAGTCACTGGAGTCGGTTAACGATCTCGGCCTCACGCATGCGCTCTGCTACATCGATCTGGATCAGTTCAAGGTCATCAATGACACCTGCGGGCACACGGCGGGCGATGAATTGTTGCGCCAGTTAAGCACCCTGTTTTCCTATCAGACACGCAAGAGCGATACGCTTGCCCGTCTGGGTGGTGATGAATTTGGCCTGCTAATGGAAGACTGCACCATGGACAACGCGATGAACGTCGCCAACAAGATCCGTGAGGCGGTAGAGAACTTCCAGTTCATGTCCGAAAAGCAGATTTATACCCTGGGCGTGAGTATTGGGCTGATAGAGATCAACAAAAACACCTACAGCATGACTGACCTGCTTAAGCATGTTGATGCGGCCTGTTATGCCGCCAAGGATGCCGGTCGCAATCGTGTGCATATCTACACCGAAGATGATGACACGCTGAAATCCCGTCACGGTGAAATGCAATGGGTCTCACGCATCACGCAGGCCATCAACGACGACAAATTCGTCCT
>JBFIID010000163.1:0-6100 GCA_041601415.1 Gammaproteobacteria bacterium | reverse complement strand
GTTGTTCCTGCCTGAAATCTATTTCATCGATGAGCAGACTGCATACATCACTAAATAGCCCTTCAAGATCTGCCTGACGCAGAATATGCTCATCGCTGGTCTGTTTCAGGTGAGCCGCTAGCCCCTGCAAAATAGCGGTTTCCTCAAGTACGTAATCGGCAACATAGGGCTTGAGAACCTTAAACACGCCGTTTTTTATGCGCTGCTCTGCCTGATCGACCCAGCAGAACCTGAGTACGGCGCTGACGCTGGCCTCGGCCAGAAACCGGGCCTCGATATGCACCTGCATCTCCTGCATTCGACCGTCCAGTTCGGAATTCAGGAGCAGTTTAATCTCGTCGTAACTGGCGTCATTAATAGAATCTTCCAGCTTTAACAATTGCTTACGTAACTCAGGACTAATATGCGGATTGCGTGCGAGTACCTGGCCCAGCTTCTGCAGACTGGGGAGTTTTTGCATGAACAAGGCGAGGCGATGTTCCAGTCCGGTATCTTTTGGTAGAAAAATTTGCTGACAGATCTTTGGGATCAATCTGGCCGTACTTAACTCACTCGCCAGATAATGGAACCCATGTTGAATAACCGGCCGCCAGGCGGCATAGGGCTCTGGTACCAGCTCGGCCAACGGCAGGATTCGTTCAAGCAGACAGGCGGCATCCTGTTTAACACCATTATCGTCCATGCCGTGCAGGGCCTTGACGAGTAGTGTTGTTCTATCCTGTTCATCGGGTATTGCCGAGATATGCCTTAAAGCGGACCTTAATAGCGTCTCATGCTGCAGGCCAGTGAGCAGATCCTGCTCGCCTGCAGGTGGATTCTGGATAAGATGACGTCCGGTATTCATGCGCTTACTGTAACCGAGTCAGCCTACTGCGTCATTGTCTTCTGAATTCAGACCCGTTCCGCTCGTGCTGCAATGCAAAATTTATCCCAGTAAAAGCGTTGGCTTTCAGGCCTGTCTCTGAAATACTGCAGATTAGCTAAGCGCATGTTTTTATTGGGCCTTGGCTTAGATATTAGTCTATTTAGCCATATCTGATATTGCTTACCCGCCATCACTTAAGTAGCCTCCCAAACAGCAGCGGAAAGTCTCTATAGGTCATGGGGTCTTTCTGACGCAAATAAATATATAAAACTAATCTCTGGAGGGGTTCATGAGCAACAATCAAGAGTATTGGAGCGCAAACCTGAGGCTGATCACAATCTGTCTCAGCATCTGGTTTGTCGTCTCCTATGGGTTCGGCCTGTTACTGGTCGATCAACTTAACACCATTAGAATCGGTGGTTATAAGCTGGGATTCTGGTTCGCCCAGCAGGGCGCAATGTATGTATTTCTAATTCTAGTGTTCTACTACGGACATGCGATGAACAAACTAGATAAGAAATTCGGCGTTCAAGAATAAGGGGCCAAAATCATGGATTTAAAAACACTTACTTATATAGTCGTTTTCGGCTCTTTTGCGATGTATTTCGGTATTGCCTGGTGGGCACGTGCCGGATCTACCAGTGAATTTTATGCTGCTGGTGGCGGCGTTGGTCCACTCGCCAATGGTATGGCCATTGGTGCTGACTGGATGTCTGCTGCATCATTCATTTCCATGGCCGGTCTGATTGCCTTCCTGGGTTACGGTGGTTCTGTATTCCTGATGGGCTGGACGGGTGGCTATGTGCTACTGGCCATGCTGCTGGCTCCTTACCTGCGCAAGCATGGTAAGTTCACCGTGCCGGAATTCATCGGCGATCGTTACTACTCTAAATCTGCCCGTGTTGTGGCCGTGGTCTGTCTGATCATTGCCTCACTGACTTATGTTATCGGTCAGATGAAGGGTGTTGGCGTGGCCTTCTCCCGCTTCCTCGATGTACAGTACGACAACGGACTCTACATCGGTATGGGCGTGGTCTGGGTCTACGCGGTTATGGGTGGCATGAAAGGTATTACCTATACCCAGATTGCTCAGTACTGCGTGCTGATTTTTGCCTACACCGTGCCAGCCGTATTCATCTCACTGCACCTGACTGGTAATCCAATCCCTCAGCTGGGACTGGGTAGCACCATGGCAGACGGTAGTGGTATGTACCTGCTGGACAAACTTGACCTGGTCGTCACCGACCTGGGCTTCAAGGAATACACCACCGCAAAGCTGGGTAACGGCATCAACATGTTTGCCTATACCCTGTCTCTGATGGTCGGTACTGCCGGTCTTCCCCATGTGATCATGCGCTTCTTCACAGTACCTTCCGTGAAAGCAGCTCGTGCCTCTGCGGGTTATGCTCTGGTCTTCATCTGCCTGCTGTACACCGTTGCTCCTGCTGTTGGTGCCATGGCTCGCCTGAACCTGATGAATACCATTGAACCAAGTCCTGGTCAGAACCTGGTCTATGAAGAACGTCCACAGTGGTTCAAGGACTGGGAAAAAACCGGTCTGCTGCAGTTCGAAGACAAAAACGGTGATGGCAAAATTCAGTACACCGCTGACAAAGACACCAATGAAATGGTCAAAGTTGACCGTGACATCATGGTTCTTGCCAACCCAGCTATTGCTAATCTGCCTAACTGGGTGATTGCACTGGTGGCTGCAGGTGGTCTGGCTGCTGCGCTGTCTACTGCTGCAGGTCTTCTGCTGGCTATTTCATCTTCAATCTCTCACGATTTGATGAAAGGTGTTTTGACACCGGATCTAACGGAGAAGAGCGAGCTGTTGGCCAGTCGTATCATTATGACAGTTGCCATTATGGTGGCGGGTTATCTAGGTTTGAATCCGCCCGGCTTTGCGGCGGGTACAGTGGCCCTGGCCTTTGGTCTGGCGGCATCCTCACTGTTCCCTGCCCTGATGATGGGTATCTTCTCCAAGAAGATTAGTGGTCCAGCCGCCGTCGCCGGTATGTGTGCCGGTATTGGCGTAACCATGTTCTACGTGTTCCAGCACAAGGGCATCATGTTCGTTCCAGGTACTGCCTTCCTGGGTGACATGAAACCAAACTGGTTCATGGGAATTTCTCCGAATGCCTTTGGCATCGTCGGTGCCATTGTGAACTTCATTACCGCATTTGTGGTGACCAAGATCACAGGTGATGCACCTGAGGAAATTCAGCACATGGTAGACAACTTCCGCATCCCAATGGGTGCCGGAGCTGCCGCTGCAGATCATTGATAAGTAGTCTTTGAGCTGAAAGAAAGGCCTCCGCAAGGAGGCCTTTTTTTTGTCTATTATTCGCTCCTGTCACAATCCTGAAAGCAAACGTTGCGGATTATCGAAAAGTAATTACTGAAGCGCATGTCTCGGTGTGTATAATCCAGCATTCGTCGTAAAACATGACCTGAGTATTGGACTGAACATCACAATTGTGGAAAATCTAAACACATGAACAGACACCAGAAGCTTGCGCTGGTTGTCGCACCTTTCCTGATCGTGTTCGGGTATATCGGTGCAGACTACTATGCTGAGTATAAGCAGAGCGAAGAGCTCGTCTACGAACTCGAGCTAAACGGTAACTGTGTTCTGACTGCTGGTAATTGCATTCTGGAAAAAGATCAGTTCCAGCTTGAGGTTTTTAATCGGCAGGGACATACACAGATCGCTTCTAACCATCCCCTGACCAGCGCTGTGTTGTCCAGAGTACGTGAGGATGATAGTGAATCAGCTTTTCAAATGACTACCGACGAACAGCGAAAAGCCTGGTCTGCCAATACCGGTATTGTTCTGTCTGAGGCAAAAGATAATTCCGTATTATTGCGCCTCATCGTCTCTGTCGATAACACCTTTTTCTTTAAAGAATTTAATGCCTCGGTCGCTCAGTAGTTATCGAGTCAAATCACAGGCAAATCGCTATGAATCTTCATACCGCTAACATCCAGACATTCCTGATGACGATCCCGCCTTTCGATCGTCTACCTGCACTTAAGGTTGATCAGGTATCTGAAAAAATGTCTACCCGGCATTTACCGCAGAATACGACCATACATTTCGATGCAGATAAGCCCGCAGAGTTATTTGTACTGTTTAAGGGTGCCGTATCTCTCGTAACAGACGAAAAAAAATTACTGGGTAAACTCAGCGAATCTGATATCTGTACCGTCAATGGTAAGCAGCAAGACGATGCGGTATTTAATATCCGTGTTGATGAAGAGAGTATTGTCTATGTCATCGCCTGTGATGAGCTAACAACCTTACTCGCCGATCACAGGCAGGCGCTGGAATTCATCCAGCAACCCGCACATAAACGACTCGGCCAGGTGATTAGTGATCGACAGGACGACGTAAGTCAAATGCACAGTCTGGTGCGTTCTTCCGTATCTGAGGTGCTCATCACCCCTGCTATTTCAACTCAGAAAGATATCTCTATTCGACAGGCCGCCATCACAATGACGGAAAAGAAGGTCTCTTCGCTACTGGTAGTAGAAGATGAAAAGCTGGTCGGCATCCTGACTGACAAGGACATAAGAAGACGCTGTGTGGCTGCTAACCTGTCAAGCGAGGCTCCCGTCGAACAGATAATGTCGACCAACATCACCACCATCCCGAGTGAAACAAACGCCTATGATGCCTACATGATGATGAGTAGAAAGAATATTCATAATCTGCCGGTGGTCGACGGTGAAAAGATTCGCGGCATTGTCGGCATCAAGGATCTGTCACACATGCAGGGCCAGAACTCCGCCTACATGACGACCAAGATCCGTAAAGCGACAACAATTGAAGAACTGGCAGATCGGAGTAAGGATATCTCACGTCTGCAGGTACAGCTCGTCAATATGGGCGCTACAGCCCAGCATGTTGGCGAGGGTATTTCTGCCATCACCAGCGCCATTACCCGTCGGTTGATTCAGATGGCCGAGGAAAAGCTTGGACCTGCCCCCGTCCCTTACGCATGGGTCGCTGCCGGTTCTCAGGCACGGCGTGAGCAGACCTCACACAGTGATCAGGACAATGGTCTGATCATTTCGAATGAGATGAAGCCGGGAGATGAGGTCTGGTTTGAAGCGTTGGCAAAGTATGTCTGCGACGGCCTTAACACCTGTGGTTACGTTTATTGTCCCGGCAACGTGATGGCAATGAATCCTGAATGGCGCCAGACGCAATCTGTCTGGGCCGGTTATTTCAGGCGCTGGATAGATACGCCTGAACCCATGGCATTGATGTATTGTTCTATCTTTTTCGATCTACGCACTATTTATGGTGAGAGTAAGCTGCTGGAAGAGCTTCAGGACACCAATATGAAGAAGACACCGAAATCGACTCTCTTCCTGTCCCACCTGGTGGCTAACGCAATGAAGCTGCCTCCACCACTGGGCTTCTTCCGTAACTTTGTTCTCGTACATGATGGTGAGCATAATGACACGCTGGATCTGAAGCACAATGGTGTTGCACCCATCGTCGATCTGGCACGTATTTATTCGCTGTCTGAGGGAATTCATTGTGTGAATACCATTGAGCGACTAAAGCTTGCTTCAGGTACGCCCAGCCTGAGTCGCGAGGCCGGTGAAAACCTGCTGGACGCACTGGACTTCATCAATTCGCTGCGCCTGCAACATCAGGTCAATCAGATCCAGAATGACATCACGCCGGACAACTTTATGTCACCGGTTGAAATCTCAAAGCTTGAGAGGGAACACCTGAAGGATGCATTTAAGGTGATTCAGTCCATGCAATCGACAATGCATTCCCGCTACTAGGTCCTTAAAGCTGGTGACGCGAACACCCCCATCAGGGTGCACATCAGTTGTTTATTTCTGCGAGAGAAATGAAGGGTTAAGCGGTAGAGAGAAGTAGAAACGACTACCTCGGCCAGGCTCACTTTCCAGCCAGAGTTTGCCATGATGATGTTCAATGATGGGACGACAGATCGCCAGGCCAAGACCAGAACCTTTAGGCTTGCCTTTCTGTTGATCCTGTACCTGTCTGAATTTATCAAAGATGGTTGACTGATAGTTGTAATCGATACCCGGGCCATTGTCCTCTACACACACCGTCACCTGATTATTATTTAGACTGACACTAATCCCTACCTTACCTGTATTCGGCTCGCAGAATTTTGCCGCATTCGATAGCAGGTTAAGCAAAACCTGCATGATGTGATCCCGATCCAGCATCACCTTTAC
>JBFIID010000162.1:0-6125 GCA_041601415.1 Gammaproteobacteria bacterium | reverse complement strand
GATGCATGGCAAAAACTTCAATGCCCATTATTGGGAAACGACAGCCCTCTATCTTCACGAAACAGGCTACGGGGTTCTTATTCCTGACCAGATAGGTTTTGGTAAGTCATCGAAGCCTGCAAACTACCAATATTCATTTGCGGCCCTGGCGCATCATACAAAGGCTTTAATGACTTCCCTGGGCATTAAAAAGTCTATCGTCATAGGGCATTCGATGGGAGGCATGCTCGCTAGTCGCTTTGCTCTTATGTATCCACAATTAACACAACAGCTTGTTCTGGTGAACCCTATTGGTCTGGAGAATTACCTGCAATACGTAGAATACAGGGACACGGACTTCTTTTATCAAATGGAATTGGCCAAAACGGCAGAGAAAATTAAGCGTTATCAACAAAAAAATTACTATGATGGAAACTGGGCTGAGCGATATGAGGCTCTGACCCGGTTTATGATTGGGCAGATTCAGGGGCCTGATAAAGAGCTTATCGCCTGGGTCAACGCACAGACTTACGATATGGTATTTACCCAGCCGGTTATCACAGAGTTTAAAGATCTGTCTGTTCCCGTCAGCCTGATTATTGGTACCCGTGATCGCACAGGACCAGGTCGAAACTGGAAAAAGCCGGGTGTGGATTATGAACTTGGTCGTTATGATCGTCTGGGACAAGCAGCGGCCGGGCTTATACCTGATGTCGAACTGTATGAATTAAACGATTTAGGGCATTTGCCCCAGATTGAAGATTTTGAGCGTTTTAAAAGGGTACTTGGCAAGGCCTTGAAGTAATAACCCGAAATACAAATAAGTCAGAGCCTCGGGTTAGTCTCAGCGATGTCGAGTCAGGCTGTCTGCTGGGGCCTGCTCACGATTTTCCATGCCGTAATCACGGCAGACGGTAGCAACCCTTAGTCGATAATTGCTGAACACGCCGCCGCGCCCCTTTTCCTGAGCCAGACGATGCGATTCGAGTGTGCGCCATTTCTCAATCGCAGTTTCATCCCTCCAGAAAGAAAGTGACAGTACTTTACCTTCTTCAACCAGGCTGGAAAATCGTTCGATTGAAATGAAACCGTCAACCTCTTCCAGTAGTGGCTTTAATTCGCTGGCGATGTCCAGATATTCCTGCACCTTCCCTTCAGCGGGGTATACCTCAAAAATGACTGCTATCATGTGATTACCTTTTAAGTATGATGCCCTGTTTATCGAAGATATTGGGAACAGACCAGTGTAGATTACAATGTACCGATGGAAACTGTGGGCTATCCTCGCTTTTCCGTCAACCATAAAGCAGAGAGATCACCATGAGCGAAAAAATCAACGATGAGGCATTAATGGCATTAAAGATTGCCTTCAGCTATATGCCGAAAGCTATTGAAGTCACCAGGTATGAATATGGCGACCGTTATCAAACTGTACTCGACCATATTGAAACAGTCAGGGAAAGCTTACTTATAAATGATGTTGATCCTGATGAAGTGTATGGTGAAATTAATCCGGACAGTACGCCCAATTCTTCCTATTGATTAGTATTGACTGTTTAACCCCTTAAGTATCAAGCCCCGTCAGACGCATGCAACACCAGCACGGTGTCTCATTCAATAATGAGATGCCTGTGTTTGTTACCTCCCTGTTTATAACTCATAAGTGTGCACCGGAGTGGGCGCTGTGCATCCTCATGGTGCGCGCACATGGATGTTATTACTGATTTCACTTTATCTTCCGCAATAAAATTACATAAGTGACTCTATTGATTCGAAAAAATATTGTTGGCATTCATATTGCGATGAAAACAGTAAGCATTTAATTACTGTGTATTAAAGAGGAACTTATTATGTCGTATTTAGAACCCAATGAATTTGTGTCGAAGATGGTCGATCAGGGTGAGGCCAAGGTGTATATGTCTACCAAGGACACACTGATTCGTGCCTTCATGGCCGGAGCGATACTTGGTCTTGCCGCTGTCTTCGCGATTACTGTCGCAACCAAAACCGGATCACTTTTGATCGGTTCAATACTCTTCCCGGTTGGCTTTATCATGCTTTATTTAATGAAGTTTGATTTGCTCACTGGCGTGTTTACTCTTGTTCCACTCGCACTTATAGACAAACGCCCCGGCGTTACCATTGGACAGGTGTTGCGCAACTGGGGACTGGTCTTTGTTGGTAACTTCGCTGGTGCATTGACTGTGGCCTTTATGATGTCATTTATACTGACTTACGGATTTAACACGGATGGTGGTGTACTGGCAGCAAAGGTCAGTAGCATTGGTGAATCGCGTACAGTGGGTTACAAGGAACACGGATTTGATGGCTGGATTACGATTTTTATTCGCGGCATGTTGTGTAACTGGATGGTTTCAATGGGTGTTGTTGGTGCCATGATTTCTACCTCTGCTACAGGCAAGATGATGGCAATGTGGATGCCTGTCATGCTCTTTTTCTTCATGGGCTTCGAGCATTCAATCGTGAATATGTTCCTGTTTCCTTTCTCGATGATTATGGGTGGTGATTTCACCGTCGTTGATTACTTTATCTGGAACGAGATACCTACTGCGCTGGGTAATCTGGTTGGTGGCTTCCTGCTGGTTGGTTTACCTCTGTACTACACGCATGTGAGAACCAGTCCGCAGCGTACCCTTACTAGCAACGCCTGATCATTTTCGCAGTGAAACATATCGGCCCCGCAAGGGGCCGATATTTGTTATGACTATAACAACACACAGGCGCATAGCTATTGGCCAGTCTACCGACAAGGGGCTTAAGCCAGTTAATCAGGACTTCCATGCCGTGATGATCCCGGAAGAGCCGATATTGAGCTCGAAGGGAATCGCCGTTGCACTCGCTGATGGCATTAGCAGCAGTAAGGTGAGCCAGATCGCCAGCGAGACCTCCGTCAAGAGTTTCCTCGAGGATTACTATGCGACACCTGAATCCTGGTCGGTAATGACTTCGGTACAACGTGTTCTGCATGCCACGAACTCATGGCTCTATTCACAGACGCGTAATGGACCACATCGCTATGACATGGATCGTGGTTATGTCTGTACCTTCAGTGCGCTGGTGATTAAATCCGCCACCGCGCATATTTTTAACGCGGGTGACACACGCATTTATCGACTTGTTGATAAACATCTCGAACAGTTAACCGAGGATCATCGCCTCTGGGTATCGCGTGAGAAGAGCTATCTCAGTAGAGCTCTCGGAATGCGTGACCGGCTTGAAATTGATTATCACTCACACCCTGTAGAGGAGGGTGATAGCTTCGTGCTGGCGACAGATGGGGTTTATGAATTTACTAACGAAGCCTTCATCGCGGACTGTATTAATAAACACCATGACGATCTGGATCTGGCGGCCAGGACGATTGTTGAGCAAGCACTGGCAGGTGGAAGCGATGACAATCTAAGTATTCAGATTGTTCGCATCGAGCAGTTACCTGACCACGACATTGATGAACTTCATCAGCATGCAGCCGCGCTACCGTTCCCGCCAGAGCTCGGGCCACGGATGAAATTTGATGGCTACGAGATTGTTCGTGAACTGCACAATAGTAGCTACAGCCATGTCTACCTTGCGCTCGATACAGAGAGTAAGGAACAGCTTGTACTTAAGGTTCCCTCCCTGACCCTACGTGATGATGCCGCATACCTCGAACGTTTTCTTATGGAGGAGTGGGTGGCCCGGCGCATTAATAATGTGCACATGCTTAAGCCCTGTGAACAGACACGTAAACGCGGTTTTCTGTACATCGCTAATGAGTATATAGAAGGGCAGACACTGAAGCAGTGGATGATTGATAACCCCAGTCCGTCTGTCGAAGACGTCCGTAATATCATCGAGCAGCTCGCCAAAGGGCTACAGGCAATGCATCGTCAGGAGATGTTGCATCAGGACTTGCGGCCGAACAATATTATGATTGACAGGACGGGCACGGTGAAGATCATAGATTTCGGTTCTGTCCGGGTCGCTGGTGTTGCAGAGATCAAAAGTACAAAGGAACAACAGCATATACTCGGCACTGCGCAATTCACCGCGCCAGAGTATTTTCTCGGTGAGCCGGGCACCACCCGTTCGGATATGTTTTCACTTGGTGTGATCGCCTACCAGATGCTCTCCGGTCGTACTCCCTATGGCACACAGGTAGCAAGGGCGACGAGTAAGGCCGCGCAGCGCAAGCTGGTGTATACATCCGTGCTTGACGATAAACGCACTATTCCATCCTGGATCGATGATGCAATCAGTAAGGCGGTTCATCCAAACCCCAACAATCGTTACGATGCGATATCAGAGTTTGTCTACGACCTGCGCCACCCTAACAGAAGCTTTTTGCAAAAAGACCGTGCGCCACTATTAGAGCGCAACCCATTACTATTCTGGAAGAACCTGTCGTTGTTGTTCTTTCTCATCATTGTTTTCTTCCTGTTCACACATCCAATGGTTAGCCCATAGCATCACTGCATATTTGAGGATTTATTAAATGGCGAAGAAAGAGCACACAGGCAAGATTACCAATAAACATTCCCGGGGTTTACGACCAGGAGTAATTCAACAAACCGATAAGGAGCGTAATGATGAATAAGCTAGAAATGACTGAAACGATTATCGCAGCGAAGATTAAGTCGGGTTTGGGTTGGGAAGACATCGCCGCAAAGGTAGGACTGTCTCCGGTGTTTCTTACCTCAGCCTGTCTGGGGATGAATAGTCTCATCGCAGAGAAAGCCGACAAGATATGCGAAGTGCTGGGTTTGCCGACTGAAGTTTCAGAAGTCCTGCAACAGTTCCCGCTCAAAAGCTGGGACAAAAGCGTGCCCACTGATCCACTTATTTATCGCTGGTATGAGATTGTCGGTGTCTATGGCGAGACCATCAAGGAATTAACCCATGAAAAATTCGGTGACGGCATCATGAGTGCTATTGATTTCTCTATGGAGATTGATAAGGAAGAAAATCCGGCGGGTGACCGCGTGCTGGTAACGATGAGCGGTAAGTTCTTGCCTTACAAAAGTTGGTGATGATTCTACTGACAGTAAGGCCCATCGTTAACTGGCTGGTGACAAATGTATCTCATTTGTCACCAGCCAAACTCACATTTCTTTTAGAGGTACTACACTGCGATTATCAAAAAGGCTTAACCACCGCCAGGATTACAATAGCAACCAATACCAGCACAGGTGCTTCATTTAACCAACGATAAAAGACATGACCGTGTTTATTGCGGTCATGTTTGAAATCAATCAGCAGCTTTCCACAGTAGCCGTGATAAGCAACAAGCAGTGCCACCAGAAATAGCTTGGTGTGTAACCAGCCGGAACTGGCGTAGGCAAGCCAGGCGTAGCCGTGCAGCATCCATAGACCGAGACCGATGGTGATGATCGCGCCCGGCGTCATGATGCCATAGAATAATTTTCTTTCCATGATCTTGAAGCGGTCATTACTGATCTGATCATCCGACATGGCATGGTAGACAAAAAGTCTCGGTAGATAGAAAAGCCCTGCGAACCAGGTGACCATGAAAATAATGTGAAAGCTCTTAACCCAAAGCATCTTTTAACCTGTTTTCTTATCTACGTTGAGGAGTGATGTTATCAGGGTTTGTAATTCATCCGGGTGAATTTTTCCAAAATGATAGGCGGCCACTGTTCCGTCAGGTGCGAATACAAAGGTGGTGGGGGTTACAGCAACCTGACCAAAGGCCGCTGCATGTTTGCCCATCAGGTCCACGACTACGGGGTAGGGTATTCCCCGGTGCTTCGACATCTGTATGACACGACTCGGTGGATCATAGGGCATTGTGATACCGATGATCTCCAGACCCTGAGGACGGAAACGTTCATACAGGGCGAACAGTGCGGGCATCTCTTCGAGACAGACTCGGCAGGATGTAGACCAGAAATTAACGATGACGGGCTTGCCGCGTAGAGAGTCCATCGCGATTTCGGTACCGTTGAGGGAGGTGAAGACAACGCTGGGTGCGGTGCTGACAGGCCCCGGGCCTGGCGTGGGTAGAAACTGGTAGCAGATGACCAGCACAATAAGACAAAACCCGGTGATAGAGTATCTATTCATCAGCATCTTTGTTACTCAGGTTGGCAGAAAAAAAACGGATACCTGGGTATCCGTTTTTTGCT
>JBFIID010000161.1:0-6206 GCA_041601415.1 Gammaproteobacteria bacterium | reverse complement strand
ATAACGACCTGCAGCGCAAACTCATATCCCAATGCCCCAAACCCACTGATCACCCCAATGGCGACATCGGAAAAAAAGGAGTGCTGCCGAAATTCTTCTCTTTTATATACGTTGGAAAGATGCACTTCGATGAAGGGAATATTGACCCCAAGAAGCGCATCTCTTAATGCGACGCTGGTATGCGTAAAGGCCGCAGGATTGATAATGATATATGCAACGCCATTTTTAGCGGCCTGATGAACCTGTTCTAACAGTTCATGTTCGGCATTGCTCTGGAATGTGGAGAGATCGTGCCCCTGTTCGGTGGCCAGATCCTGTAGACGGCGATCGATATCACCCAGGCTCTGACGGCCATAGTGCTCTGGTTCCCTTGAACCTAGCAAGTTCAGGTTAGGCCCATTCAGAACCAGAATTTTAGCCATTGGGAATCCCTTTCAAAGAGCAGGTGTATATCGCGTAAGTTGGCGACAGGTTACCACATGATAGAGGGAGTTTCGAGGAAAATAATAGCTACAGAGTCACATTAGATCGAGTCTGTGAAGGACCCGTTTGACGGGCCACGGAAGTGTAATCAGTGAATCGAATCAGATCAATTCTTCGAGTAATTTTTCCAACGCCTGACGTGAAATTTCACCCATATGGGTATGTACGATGGTGCCCTCTCGATCGACAATCACGGTATAGGGCAGAGCCATCAAACGATTACCGTACTCTCCGACCATGCGCATGCCCATGTCCTCATCCACCAGAATCGGGTAATTGATACCGATCTCCTGCATGAAATGTCGGGTTTCATCTGGCTTATCGATGGCAATTCCGATGAATTGTAAGCCCCTGTCTCCCAACTCTTCCTGCAAACTGATGAACTCGGGAATTTCCTTTCTACACGGGGTACACCAGGTCGCCCAGAAATTAACAATCAGAATTTTGCCATCCCATTCGCTGATACTGTGCGGTGTACCGTCGACATCTGGCATGCTGAACTCCGGGCGCTTTAATGCAGCAACGACAGGTTCAGCCGCACGCGCAGTCGGCACGCGTTGCTGGGAATCATCGCTAACAAACAGGCCAGAGATAAAATAACCAGAGACTGCGGCGATGATGCCCGCAATAATTAACAGCTTGTATTCACGCACCCGGTATAAGCTCCATTCAAATGGGACTGAAATTCGTCTGGCCCAATAAACCCGCTCAGGCGATAGTCCACATTCTCCTGTGCATTGCGCTTAAAAAATAATATCGCAGGTGGGCCGTAAAGCCCCAGTTTTTCCAGCAGAGCCTGATCCTGCTCATCGTACTCGGTGACGTCCGCCTGTAACAGTACGACATTATTGAGTTTCTGCTTCACCGTCTCGTCAGAGAAGGTGTCTTTCTCCAGCTTTTTACACTCCACACACCAGTCCGCATAGAAATCCAGCATCACGCCCTTACCCTGCTGACTGGCCAGTTGTAATTCTTTCTCAAGACCGGCGATGCCTTTTACCGGTTTAAACTTCAGGTGTTCGTCCTGTTGTTGCTGACCGGCGAGTCGTAAACCATTTAATGGCTGAAACACATCATCGCTGCCTGCCGCAGCACCAATCACCAGCACCGTACCATAGACCATGATCGCCAGTCCCACACCCTTCCATAAACGCTGCCAGCCTGTAGATACCGCATCAAGCCGATCCAGCGCCCCCATGAAAATCGCCGAGGTAATCAACAGCAGCGCCCACAGGAACAGACTCAACGCCGCCGGGATAATCCGCTCCAGCAGCCAGATGGCGACGCCCAGTAAAAGCACACCGAAGACGGCCTTGACCTTGTCCATCCAGACGCCCGCATGTGGCATCCATTTACACGCCGACGCACCGATCACCAACAGGGGTAAGCCCATGCCCAGCCCCATCACAAAGAGCGCCATTCCACCCAGTACGGCATCACCCGACTGGCCTATATAGATAAGTGTGCCTGCCAGGGGTGGGGCAACGCAGGGACCAACTATCAGCGCCGATAGCAGCCCCATCACAAACACCCCGTGATAACTCCCCTGCTTCTGATGATTGCTGATCGAGGTTAGGCGCGTTTGCAGACTGCTCGGTAAGGAAATCTCGTAGAAGCCAAACATTGACAGGGCCAGCAGCACAAACACCACACTGAAACTACCCAGAATCCAGGGGTTCTGGAAGGTGGCCTGCAGGTTCTGCCCAAACATACCTGCCAGTACACCGGCCACCGCATAGGTGAGAGCCATCGCCAGCACATACACCGCAGACAGGGTGAGTCCACGCCGTGGGGTTATCTCAGCACCATGCCCGACGATAATGCCAGACAAAATAGGAATCATCGGAAACACGCAGGGCGTCAGAGACAGCAGTAAGCCAAAACCGAGGAAGGCAAACAGGATACTCAATGTCTTTCCATCCGCCAGCAGATTTACGATGGATTGCTGCTCTGAGACCTTTTTAATTGGTGCCGTGCTATTCGGCGTAGTTGAATCAACAGACGCAGCGTTCGCAGCGGGTATCAGGGTATTCAGAAATACGGACAGATCCTTGTTCAGTGGTGGGTAGCAGATACCCGCCTCGGCACAGCCCTGATAGCCCACGTTCAGGAGCACCTCCTGTTTTGCATCCAGCAAATTGTTCAGGGGCAGTCGAAATTCATTATTTTTCTTGAAGACCTGCACCTGACCAAAGATGGGGTCTTCCTTGGTAATCCCTGCGGGTAACTCGAACGGCACCAGCTCGGCCTTGCCCTGCATTAACTTGAAACTGAATTTGTCACGATACAGGTAGTAGCCGGGCTCTATATCGACACGCAGTAAAACTGACTCCCTGTCTATCGCCTGAACACTCAGGGTGAAGGCCTCTTCAGGGCTCAGAAACTCGGGCTGTGCGGTGTCCCCCAGACCGAGCGAATTGCCAAACTTTGACAAGGCGTCAAACGGCGAGCCCTCGGCAGCTGAAACACTGGCGATGTTGAAACTGATCAGTAGAAGGCTGATAAGGGGTAAATAACACAGGCGCTTAACGAATGAACTCATAACAGGTATCCCAGAGATTGCTTGATCCAGCCGAGATACTCGGTTGAACCAGATGCGATAGGGACACTGATGATTTCGGGAAGTTCATAGGGGTGCAGCTTTCCGATACTGTCCTCGATCATGGCGAAGCGGCTATTGCAGGTCTTAATCAACAACACATGCTCTTCTGACACTTCGATATTACCTTCCCAACGAAACAGTGAACGCGCACCCGGCAGGATATTCACGCAGGCGGCCAGACGCAGTTCGAGCAGCGTCATGGCGATCTGCTGCGCAGAATCCGCATCAGGGCAGCTGGTCATCACCAGAATTATGTCGTCATCATTCGTCATCAGCTCAACTCTTTTCCCATTTGCACTTGAATATCTGGCTCACACCTATATATATGGTGTCTAGCCACACATACAATCACCCATTTTAAGCAAACACGTCGGATTATGCCTATTTTTTTAGTTTTACTGTTGTTATTAATCGGCGTTCCTCTGATCGAGATCTACATTCTGATCAAAGTCGGTACTCAGATCGGCGCGCTGCCGACTGTAAGTCTGGTGATCTTCACCGCTATTCTGGGTGCCGCTCTACTGCGCATGCAGGGACTCGCTACCCTCGCTCGGTTTCAGGCCAGTATGCAACGCCAGGAACTGCCCGCAATCGAGCTACTGGAAGGTGTACTACTGCTTCTCACCGGCGCTATGTTACTGACCCCCGGGTTTTTCACCGACGCGATTGGCTTTCTGCTGCTGATTCCGGCCCTGCGTCAGACCCTGGTATTGAAAATTTTACAGAGCAGTATCATCGTCACAGCCAATCCCAATCGCGATCCTGACATCATAGATGCCGAATTCCGCGAGATAAAAGACGATTACGACAGGTTGCCTTGACAGTCACCAATTGCAACCTATAATTAGCACTCACTTGAGGCGAGTGCTAACAACACTCCTCATCTGCAAGAAACCGGTAATAAAACACCATCCTATTAAAAAGACGATTTTCAGGAGAAAAGTATGAATATTCGTCCATTACATGACCGCGTCATCGTGCGTCGCATGGAAGAAGAATCAAAAAGCGCTGGTGGAATCGTAATCCCTGATTCCGCTACCGAAAAACCTTCACGCGGAGAAATCATCTCTGTGGGTCCTGGCAAGTTTAATGACAAGGGTGAAGTCAATCCCCTGTCTGTCAAAGTCGGAGACACCGTACTGTTTGGCAAATACTCAGGCACCGAGGTGAAACTGGGTGATGAAGAACTGCTGGTGATGCGTGAAGACGACATCATGGGTGTGATTGAAGGCTAAACGTTGCTATCTGCAACGCACAGAATTCGTATTGAGGAATAAATAATGAGCGCTAAAGAAGTAAAATTCAGCGAAGACGCCCGCAAGAAAATGCTGGCAGGCGTGAACATCCTGGCCAACGCGGTCAAGGTCACTCTGGGACCTAAGGGACGTAACGTGGTTCTCGACAAGAGCTTTGGCTCACCAACCGTCACCAAAGACGGTGTATCAGTCGCCAAGGAAATCGAACTGGAAGACAAGTTTGAAAACATGGGTGCGCAGATGGTCAAATCCGTCTCATCCAAGACTTCCGATGCTGCCGGTGACGGCACCACCACTGCTACTGTGCTGGCCCAGTCCATCCTGACTGAAGGTGTGAAGTCAGTGGCTGCGGGTCTGAACCCGATGGATCTGAAACGTGGTATCGACAAGGCCGTCATCGCTGTCGTCGAAGAACTGCAGAACATCTCCAAGCCCTGTAATGACGACAAGGGTATTGCCCAGGTAGGCACCATCTCCGCCAACTCCGATAACGCCATCGGTGACATCATCGCCAACGCGATGGGCAAGGTAGGTAAAGAAGGTGTGATTACCGTAGAAGAAGGTTCTGGTCTGGATAATGAACTGGACGTGGTTGAAGGTATGCAGTTTGACCGTGGCTATCTGTCACCTTACTTCATCAATGACCAGCAGAGCATGAGTGTAGAGCTGGAATCACCTTACATCCTGCTGCACGACAAGAAACTGTCAAACATCCGTGAGCTGCTGCCTGTTCTGGAAGGTGTTGCCAAATCCGGTAAGCCTTTACTGATCATTGCTGAAGACGTTGAAGGCGAAGCCCTGGCGACTCTGGTAGTGAACAACATGCGCGGTATCGTCAAGGTTGCAGCGGTTAAGGCCCCTGGCTTCGGCGACCGTCGTAAGGCGATGCTGGAAGATCTGGCAATCCTGACCAACGCTACCGTGATATCCGAAGAAGTAGGCCTGAGCCTTGAAAAGGCAACCGTCGACGATCTGGGTACCTGTAAGCGTGTGACCATCACCAAGGAAGAAACCACCATCATTGATGGTACCGGTGATGCCGCAGCGATTGAGGCCCGCGTTGGCCAGATTCGTGCGCAGATTGAAGAATCTTCTTCTGACTACGACCGTGAAAAACTGCAGGAACGCGTCGCCAAACTGGCCGGCGGTGTTGCCGTGATCAAGGTTGGTGCGGTCAGCGAAGTCGAAATGAAAGAGAAGAAGGCCCGCGTTGAAGATGCCCTGCACGCAACCCGTGCTGCGGTTGAAGAAGGCGTGGTACCTGGTGGTGGTGTTGCCCTGATACGCGCTCTGTCTGCACTGGAAGGCGTGACTGGTGACAACCATGATCAGGATATCGGTATCAAGATTCTGCGTCGTGCGATTGAAGAACCACTGCGTCAGATCGTCTCAAACTGCGGCGAAGAAGCCTCAGTGGTACTGAACAAGGTCGCAGAAGGTAAAGGTAACTTCGGTTACAACGCCGCCACCGGCGAATTCGGTGACATGATCGAAATGGGTATCCTGGATCCTACCAAGGTAACCCGTACAGCACTGCAGCAGGCCGCGTCTGTTGCTGGTCTGATGATCACCACAGAAGCCATGGTTGCTGATATCCCGCAGGAAGCGGGTGCACCAGCGATGCCTGATATGGGCGGCATGGGTGGTATGGGCGGCATGATGTAAATCATGGCCCCAACAAGGCTCTAGGGAAAAGGCCCTGTCCCCGGACAGGGCCTTTTTTTATGTCTCGGTTAACTTTCATCCTGTGCGCATAAAACTCGGGAAAAATTCCCGCTCCTGCGGCGCTGAATGTCTGTAGATTTCAGAACCCTTTGTACTGGAGTTGCTAAGCTAGGCACTCATCAATCAAAAGGAATCTGTCT
>JBFIID010000160.1:0-6225 GCA_041601415.1 Gammaproteobacteria bacterium | reverse complement strand
AGATATGGAGTCCCTGCCATTTAAATCAGACAGTGTTGATATGTTGATATCAAGTCTGGCAATACAGTGGTCGAATGATCTGGATAGTGTGATGAGCGAATTCTTTCGCGTACTTAAGCCAGGAGGGCTGTTGATGTTCGCAACCCTGGGGCCAGATAGCCTGAAGGAATTACGTGAGTCATGGCGTGAGATAGACGAGAACGCCCATGTGAATACGTTCCTGGATATGCACGATATCGGTGACTGCCTGGTACGTTGTGGTTTTAATGGTCCGGTAATGGATGTCGACACCTATACCCTGACATACAGTACGCCGAAGCAGGTGATGAAAGAGCTGAAGGCGCTCGGTTCAAACAACCATCTACAGACAAGACGACGCGACATGATAGGCAAGAGTGCACTTCAGAAAGTGTTACAGAAATATGAAGAGTTTCGCAAAGACGGGGTCATACCGGCCAGTTATGAAGTGGTTTATGGACACGCCTGGTGCCCGGAGAAAAAGCAGTACAAGTCAGAATCAGGTGAGGTACACATTCCTTTGAGTACTATCGGAAGGGCACAGTATGGCGAATAAGCCACCAGAGACCGGATACTTTGTGACGGCAACAGACACCGGTATGGGTAAAACCCTCATTACATCGGGAATGATTCGGGAATTCAGACAGCGCGGATTCCGGGTCGCGGGTTTCAAACCGGTTGCGACGGGTGCCGAAATAATAGATGGCTGTTTAGTCAATGAAGATGGGCTTAGTCTAATGCAGGCATCTGAACAGGGTTTTACCTATACACAGATAAACCCCTACTGTTTTGCCCAGGCCGCGGCACCTCACATTGTGGCAGCGAAAAATAACTGTGAGATCGAACTGCAGGACATTGAAGATGCGAGGGATGTTCTGGCAGCCAGTACCGATATGGTAATAGTGGAGGGTGTTGGAGGATGGAAGGTGCCGCTGGGTAAGCATCTGGATCTGGAAACCATCGCAAGGGTACTGAACTACCCCGTCATCATGGTGGTGGGACTAAAGCTTGGATGTATCAATCACAGCCTGTTGACGGTAGATGCAATACTGGAGTCGGATGGTCGCCTGACGGGTTGGGTGACGAATGAAATAGATCCGGACTATGAGGAACAGGAGGAAACGATTAAGGCCTTAATTGAACGCGTGCCTGCACCCTATCTGGGTAATATCAGTTTTCAGAATGAAGGAACAGACAAGCTGTTTTCAGATGAAGTACGAAAAATAGTCGATGTTTTATGTGATCAGGCCGTGGATCAAGATTAAATTGACGTTTATTTGACCGTTGTGGCTTTCGCTGTCTTCGGTTAGGATTCACGGCTGGCGAATTCCTATAAAAAAAACGCCCATAATTAGCTCGTTTCAGTTCCGTTCTAATATTCATGTGTCGGCAGCACAGAGCGAACTAGCGACAGTCAGCCCAGGCAGAATTACTATGCAACCAAGCAACACACTCTACTGGCCATCTATCAGGCCTTATCTGGATTTGTGCAAACTAAAGGTCGTTGCTCTGATCGTGTTCACCGCTGTAGTCGGTATGTTGTTATCTACCGATGGTATGGTGCCACTGGATGCCTTTTTCTTTGGAACTCTGGGAATTGGTATGGCCGCTGCCTCTGGTGCGGCGATTAACCACGTAGCGGATCGGCATATTGATGCAATCATGCATCGAACCAATAAACGTCCGCTGCCACAGAGCCATCTCAATCAACAAAATGCACTGATTTTTGCGGTCTCTCTCGGTCTCGCTGCGATGCTGATCCTGCTGACCTTTGTGAATCAACTCACCGCATTACTGACCTTCATTGCGCTGATAGGCTATGCCGTCATTTATACGATGTTCCTGAAGAGAAATACCCCACAGAATATTGTCTGGGGTGGCGCAGCGGGTGCAGCACCACCGGTACTTGGCTGGGCGGCGGTGACGGGAGAGGTCAATTCCGAGGCCTTATTACTGTTTCTGATTATCTTTATCTGGACTCCCCCGCATTTCTGGGCCCTGGCAATTCGTCGTCGCGAAGAATATGCCCGTGCAAGCATACCCATGTTGCCCGTCACTCACGGGGTGGCTTTTACAAAAACCCATATCGTGCTTTACACAATATTACTGTTATCCGTCACTATGCTGCCGTTTGCGATCAAGATGAGCGGACTGATTTATCTGGCGGGCGCCGTAGCACTGGGAATTGGTTTTATTTATTACGCGATCAAACTGTATTATACGGACTGCGATAAACTGGCAATGAAGACCTTTGCCTATTCCATCTTTTATCTCAGTTGCCTGTTTGGATTTTTCCTGGTCGATCATTATGCACGTCTCGCCATCAGGACCTGGTTTGTCTAATCAGATCAAGCTCATCAATGCTAAGGCATAAAAAAAGCCAGACCCTTAAAGGTCTGGCTTTTTTCTGACTAAGGTAAATTAACCCAGGTTAATCACTCATCGCTTGTTTCAGTTTGGAAAAGGCTGCCTTTTCCAGCTGTCGAACCCGTTCAGCGGAAATCGAATAATCATCCGCCAGGTTGGTCAATGTCATTTTCTCATCGTTTAACCAGCGCTTGACGACAATATCCCTGCTTCTTTCGTCAAGGGTTGCCAGGGCGTGTTTGAGTTTTTCCTGTTGATGATCGGCAAATTGTTCATTTTCAACGGCTTCTGATGGTTCGAAACGCATGTCCTGTAGATACTGTACGGGAGCGCTCGGGTTATCATCATCGTTGTCTGCATTCAGATCGAATGATGCGTCATTGGCGCTCAGGCGTTTTTCCATTTCCAGCACAGTCTTGGTCTCAACACCGAGATCACGTGCAATATCTTCTACTTCCTGATTATTCATCCAGCCCAGGCGTTTCTTGGAACTACGCAGGTTAAAGAACAGTTTGCGCTGTGATTTAGTGGTCGCGACCTTGACGATACGCCAGTTACGGATAATAAATTCATGTATTTCGGCACGGATCCAGTGGACTGCAAACGATACCAGGCGAACTCCAACGCTGGGATCGAAACGCTTGACGGCCTTCATCAAACCGATATTACCTTCCTGAATCAGATCGTTCTGGGAGAGTCCGTAGCCGCTATAACCACGTGCAATACGTACTACAAAGCGTAGATGTGACATGACCAGCTGTCTGGCAGCCTCCAGGTCATGCTCTTTCTGAAAGCGTTCTGCCAGGTCATGTTCCTCTTCGGCAGTCAGCATTGGATACTGGCCAACGGCCTGAATGTAGCCGCTCAGTGATTCGCCGCTAATAACAGGAGAAAGTGTCATGGTTTCGCTCATAATTTTCTTGTTCCTCTAGTACTTCAGGCTGAAGTTTAGCACTCTGTTAATATGAGTGCTAATAAGAAGGAAAGTTTCAGCCTGGAACGGCTATTGTGAGCTATCCATTTGCCGTAAATAGCGCCTTACCGCAAGCCAGGAGCCGGCCAGACCAAGGACAATTCCGGTCAGGAGCAGTAAGAGACTACCGGCCAGATTGAGTCCGGATAATTCAAAACCTGAATGATAGAGCGCCGAGAGCTGACTCACCGGCGTTGACAGCAGGGTGAAACAGATGGTGAGCAGGAGCCAGGCCATGATGCTGCCAGCGAGGCCGTAAAACATACCCGTATAGAGAAAGGGGCGCCGAATAAAGCCATCGGTAGCACCAAATAGTTTACCAATTTCAATTTCTTCGCGGCGATTATGAATGCCCAGACGTATGGTGTTGCCGACCACCACAATTACTGCGAAGGCGAGCATAGAAGAGAGGATGATGACACCACGTTGGGTGATGACCATGATCGCCTGCAGGCGCTGTACCCATTCCTGATCATATTGCGCGAGATGAACCTCGTTTCGGGTTTTCAGGTTATTCAGTAGTTTATCGGCATCCGCCTGATCGAGGAGGAAGGCCGGTTGTATCAGCAACACATGGGGTAACGGGTTCGCATCCAGTGCATTCAGGGCATCTCCAAACCCGGAGCTGGCCTTAAATTCAGCGAGTGCGGCGTCGGGATCAACAACCTCGACAGAACTGATGCGTGACAGCTTTCTTAAATCAGCGGCAAGTACTTCCGCCTCGGTGGTTGAGACATCGTCCTGTAGAAATAACGAGATACGTGGTGAACCCTGCCAGCCTTCACCAACCTGTTTGGCATTTTCAAGCATAAGATAAAGGCCAAAAGGCAGTGCGAGCGAGATGCCAATCACGGCTGCCGTCATCAGGTTGTTCGCCGGGTTACGGTAAATATGGCCAAGACTATAAAACAGTGACTGCAGGTGAGAGAGTAACCACGGCATTAGAAAGAAGCGTTTGCGGCTTCGTGTTGTCTGTGCCGTGTTTAGATTAGCGCGGGTATTCATGCGCTCAGTGTCGCAGGTGTATCGGAAACAACACCGGCCTTAAGTGAGATAATTCGATGATTAAGACGGCTAATCAACTGGATATCGTGGGTGGCAATCAGCACCGTCACACCGACCTGATTGAAGCGCTCAAACAGGGTCATGATTTCCTGTGACAGATCGGGGTCCAGATTACCGGTCGGTTCATCGGCAAGTAATACGGGGGGTCTGTTGACCACGGCACGCGCGATACCGACACGTTGTTGTTCGCCACTGGAAAGTGTCGCCGGGTAGGCTTTTTCCCTGGACAGAAGTCCGACCTTATCGAGTGCGGCGCGCGTACGACGAACTATTTCCGGGCGTCGGTTACCGCCAATCACCAATGGCAGTGCGACATTATCGAATACGGTGCGATCCGGCAGTAGGCGGTGATCCTGAAAAATGTAACCGATGTTGCGTCGGTAATACGGTATGCGTCCACCGGTAATGCGTTCCAGATTTTGGCCATCGACGAGAATTTGCCCGGTGGACTGTCGGTCGATCAGCGCAATTAGCCTTAGCAGGGTACTTTTACCGGCACCGGAGTGCCCGGTAATGAAAGACAGCTCACCTTTGGGAATATGCAGATTGACCTGCTTGAGGGCCTCGTGCCGATTGGGGTAGACCTTGCCGACATCAGTAAAGGTGATCAATGGCGCTCCAGCAATGCATCAACAAATTGAGTGGCAGAAAAAGGCTGTAGGTCGACGGCTTTTTCACCAACACCAATATAATGAATAGGGATGTTTAATTCCTGGGCGAGGCTGAAAATAATCCCACCCTTGGCGGTACCGTCCAGTTTTGTCAGCGTTATGCCCGTGAGATTGACGGCCTGATGAAACTGCCTGGCCTGGGACAAAGCGTTCTGACCGGTACCGGCATCAACAACCAGCATGGTTTCCTGAGGTAGCCCGGGATCCAGTTTGGCCATCACGCGTTTGATTTTTTTCAACTCTTCCATCAGGTTGGACTGGGTATGCAGGCGGCCAGCCGTATCTACCAGCAGCACATCGATTTTTCGTGCCATCGCGGAATGCAGCGCGTCGTAGGCGACAGAGGCCGGATCAGCGCCATGTTTTTGAGCTACGACAGTCACCTGATGGCGTTCGCCCCAGGCCTGTAATTGTTCTATCGCGGCTGCCCTGAAGGTATCGCCGGCGGCCAGCATGATGCTTTTGCCCTGTTGCTGAAAATGATGTGCCAGTTTGGCAATGGTGGTGGTTTTACCCGCCCCATTCACACCGACCATTAATATGACGAATGGTTTGTCCGAATTTTCCGGGAGATCGAGTGGTTTGAGAGCAGGCTCAAGGAGTTTGACCATTTCATCATGCAGGCCGGCATAGACCGCCTCACCGTCCTTTAATTCGCTGCGGTCGAGTCGTTCGGTCATGCCCTGAATGATCTGGGCGGTCGCTTCAATGCCCAGATCGGCGCTGAGTAACAGGTTTTCGATATCTTCCATTGAATCTGAGTCGAGGGTTTTTTTACCCTTGACCAGACTGGTGAGACCTTCAACCAGACCCTTGCGGGTCTTTGAAAGTCCGCTGGAAAGATTTTGCAGAAAACCGGTTTTTTCCGTTTCGGTAGAGGGCTCTGAAGAAGTTTTCTTTTTAAACGAGAACATACGTAATATTCATTGGCACTTATAAGGCGCATATCCTACCATCCGCGACTGGTACAACGAAGACAAAGCAATGAAGAACAGACAACAGTCTGGGAAATTAAGGATCATTGGTGGCGAATGGCGCGGTAGAAAGCTGGAGATCGCCGATATCGATGGCCTGCGACCGACCACCGATCGGGTACGCGAGACCCTGTTTAACTGGATACAGCCGACGGTT
>JBFIID010000159.1:0-6268 GCA_041601415.1 Gammaproteobacteria bacterium | reverse complement strand
TGTCACTGCTGCCCGATTCGACACAGGCCTGATTGACCGTGCCGGTGACGATATAGGCCGCCCCCATGGCAAACGCGGCGGCGGCTGATGCTGGCGTGGCGATCCCACCTGCGGCACCAACGCGCAGCGGGGTCGGATAGTCAAACTGCTTCTGAAGACGATCACGCAGTGCGATGATGGTTGGTAACACCGTTATCGCAGGTCGGTTATCGGTATGACCACCGGAATCGGCCTCGACCGTGAGGTCCTGCGCCATCGGGATCTGACGAGCCAGCTCTGCCTGTTGCTGCGTGATCTCACCTGTGGCCAATAGTTCTGCCAGCATCTTTTCCGGTGGGGGGCTAAACCACTTGCTGGCAAGTTCAACGCGTGATGCCTTGGCAATGATGCGATTCGGGGTCTCAATCTCACCCTCAGCGTTGCGCTGAATACCATGCAGGCGATAACGCACCACCGGCAGGGTTAGACTCATATAGGCCGAAGTCTCTACCAGTCGAATACCGCGTTCGATGAGCATCGTGACCAGTGCGTCTTCGTGACCTTTTTCATTCGGGGTGAAGATCAGGTTACAGGCATAAGGTCGATCCTTTAGCTCGCTTTGTAGACGATCCAGCGCTATGCCAATTTCGTTCAGGGTCAGGCCGGCGGCACCAAACGAGGCCAGTAAGCCGGCCTTTGCGGCAGCGATAACTAGCTCGACAGAAGCAATGCCGTTGGCCATTGCGCCACACATATAAGGGTATTGCAGTCCATGATCACGGCAGAAACCCACATCCCCCAGGGCCTGTAAGCGCACCGCCGGCACGTAGGCCAGCAGGGGTAGCTCTTCAATCGCACGAACGGCTTCGCCGAGTCTTGCATGTCCCTGCGTGCTCACACTCTGGCTTGTGTCTGGCTGTCTGACCAGGTAGAGGGGCTGATGGATGTGTGCGATGGCCTGACCGATCTGATCGCTATCGCTGGCCAGCGATTCGCCGGGACCAGACCAGCAACCTATACCTGCAGACGTGACTTCGCTCTTCAGGTTGAGTGGGGTAGTTTGTGTCATGTGATTCAGTTTTTGTGACTAACCGGTCATTATATAGCAGCTAGGCATCAAACCCATACAACCTTCGACCAGGCAGGGCTTTCGAATTATTGGGTGTCGCCGGGAAACACCGGAACAATGTCGAAAGAAATTCAATTAACGCATAAATAACAAAGGGATATGACTATGAGCAAGCGTCTACTTCACACCATGCTGAGAGTTGGTGATCTGGAGCGCTCAATCGCCTTCTACACCAACGTACTGGATATGCAGGTCTTACGCACTACCGAAAACGCCGAATATGAATACACGCTGGCCTTTGTTGGCTATCAGGATGAGTCCGAAGGCGCCGTGCTGGAGCTGACCTGGAACTGGGGAACCAGCGAGTATGACCTGGGTAATGCCTATGGTCATATTGCGATCGCGGTAGATGATATTTACGCCACCTGTGAACGTATCAGTGGACTCGGCGGCGAGATCACCCGTGAACCGGGGCCGGTCAAGGGCGGTACAACCGAAATCGCCTTCATCCGCGACCCGGACGGCTACATGATCGAACTCATCGATGCAAAATACACCGGCAAGGGACTAGGCTAAGCCGCATACTTTGTCGCCTCGGCCAAAGACATTATCTGTGAAAATGCCGGCATTAGAGCGGCCGTTGCGTTAGTGCCCTTCGGTATTTTATCTCTCGCTTCCGTATGGCAGGGCGGTGCTTTATGCTTTGCCGCTCAAGCACATAATCAGACTGCAAGGTCGAGGAGAATATAGATGATTGGTTACGTTACTATTGGCGTGCGTGATTTACAGAAGGCCAAAGACTTTTACACCAGCTTACTTTCTGATCTGGGTGCCAAAGTCCTGATCGATATGGATCGTATCGCCTTTATTGGTAGCGACATGAACAGCCCGATGCTGGCGGTCTGCATTCCATACAATCAGGAGGCCCCTGAACCGGGTAATGGCACAATGATCGCAATCAATCCCGGTTCCAAAGAAGCCGTTGACCTGATCTACAAAAAGGCAGTGGAACTCGGCGCTAGCTGTGAGGGTGAACCGGGACAACGTATTCCGGATATGTTCTACGGTGCCTATGTGCGCGATCCCGACGGTAACAAGGTCGCCTTTTACCAGTTCGGCTAAGCGACTCTGGCAGGAACGGCGTAATCTGGAGAAACGGTTACGCCGTCTGCCCTACCAAACAATCCCACACACAATCTCCCACCTGATAGTCTCACTCAGACCAGCCCCTGACTCTCCGTCTATAATTAATGTTCATGGGCAGACTGCCGATAGCATGAATATGTCAGGATGGCAGTCGTACTTTGGCGACGAAAAAACGCAGGGATGCCAGTCAGTTCTCAAACGAGCTAGCTATGCGGGACTGCATCTATAAGCGCGATCGAATGACACATGCCCAAACACAACATCAGTAAAGAGAGACGTCTGGGGATCTATTTTGGTCTGATCGCCGTATTCATTTCATTCGTGCCAATGTTCGGGCTGTATCTTTTTGCCAGTGATAGTGCCTCTCAACTTTTACACCGAATTCTGTCCAGCGAGTTGAAGCAAAAAGCGGTACTGGTCGCTACTGATATTGACAGGTTTTATGCGGAACGGATGGATGACATCCGGGTTTTGTCACAGGCCGATGTGCTGGAAACAGACAATCACGCCGCAATCGCCCAGTATCTGGCGGAGGTTGCTGAAGGCAGTAACCATCTTAAACAAATCACCGTAGCAACAATTGAAGGTGTAGTAATTGCGCGTGCACACAAGACGCCGCAACAAACCGATCACCTTAACGAGTCCTATCCCCTGCTGAAGAAAATTTTTACGCAGGTGCTAATAGCAGCACAGGGTGACGTATATGTATCGGAATTAACCGATACCGAACAGGGTGGCAAAGGCATCCTTTTTGTTACCCCGGTGACAGATGAATCGAATCAACATGTCATTAAACTATTAGTGATTGAAACCGACCTTTCAATTCCTGAACTCATCCTGGCTGAGTTGAGCGACACCATCGGTAGCGATGAAACGCGCATCCATCTGGTGGATAACCTGGGACGCGTCATCAGTTCTACCATGCCAGAAGCAAAGCAATTAGAGCTGCTGCCGGATCTTGAAAACAATCCATTTCTGCTCAATAAATTTGCAAGACAGGGTGATGTAGGTAGCGCCAGTTATACCGACAGCACACAATCCCGGGTAATCGCCGGATATGCCGATCTGGCAGAATTTGGTATCAACCAATCGCTGGACTGGAGCATCATCGCGATCATTCCTACCCAGACCATTGCCGACTATGCCTATGCACTGAAGTTAAAAATGGCCGTCATGTCCCTGTTTATTGCATGTCTGGTATTCATCGGTATGTTTCTGTTTAGTCGCAAAATTATGCAGTTCATCTGGGAACAGGCGAATTATGACTTTCTAACCGCTTTACCCAATCGACGCTTATTTATCGATCGTCTTAATGAAAGCATCAAACTCTCGCAACGTACCGAACTACCCAGCGCATTGTTCTATGTTGATCTGGATAATTTCAAGGAAATTAATGATTCACAGGGCCATCATATAGGTGATGAATTACTGGTCATGGCATCACAACGTATTCGTGACAATACACGTGCGGTCGATACCGTAGCGCGGATCGGCGGTGATGAGTTTGCGATTATAGTTTCATCGGTTACTCATCTGCACAACATTGATCAAATCGCGCAAAACATTATTGATTGTCTAACGCGCCCATTTAATCTGAAAAAAGATATCTACTATAGCTCTGCCAGTATCGGCATTACGCTCTATCCGATGGATGGTCTGAACGCGAATCAGTTATTGCAGAATGCCGATCAGGCGATGTACAAGTCAAAAGCACATGGTGGTAGCTGTTTCAGTTATTTCACCAATGAAATGCAGCTTAAAACAACAAAACGTGCACAGTTGATCAGGGATCTGCGAGAAGCCCTGCCAAGGGAGCAGTTGCATGTTTTCTATCAACCCATCGTCGATTCAAAAACTAGCCGGATCACCCGTGCAGAGGCCCTGATCCGCTGGATACACCCTGACCTGGGTATGATAAGCCCGCTTGACTTTATCCCTGTTGCTGAGGAAACCGGACTGATCAGTGAAATTGGCGACTGGGTATTTTTACAGGCTCTGGAACAGGTTAAAGAATTGAGAGAAAGCTATGACCCTGACTTTCAGATCAGCATTAATGTCTCGCCCGTACAGTTCAAATGCGCAACTCTTCAGCGTCAGTGGTTAGGCTATCTGCAAGACCACAAGGTCAGTGGCAAAGCCATTGTGATCGAAATTACGGAGGGGATTTTGATGGAAAAGAATCCAGTGGTCACCGATCAACTACTCAGCTTCCGAGATGCCGAGATTCAAATCGCGATTGATGATTTTGGTACCGGTTATTCCTCTCTGTCTTATCTTAAAAAGTTTCATATCGATTACATCAAGATAGATAAGGCATTCATTGACGATATTGCAACAGATGAAAGCGATTATGCCCTGTGCGAGGCCATTACCGTAATGGCGGATAAACTCGGTATGGAAATCATTGCCGAAGGTATCGAAACACAGGCACAGATCGATGTTCTAACATCAATAGCCTGTGAATATTTTCAGGGTTATTTCTTCTCGAAACCTCTCCCTGCTGTGGAATTAAACGATCTGTTGAAAGCCAGCAAGACCCGGCCTTTGATTGTGCATGATGATAACGCTTGTAGATCTTAATCAGATTGAATTTCAGCTCTGCTCTACTGCACTGCTGAATCAGTCTCCAGAGAACGGTTAGTACAATCAGCAAACATCTACTTCACCTTTCTCTCAGAACTTGCAGGTGATTAAACGAAAAACCCCGCCAGGGAGACCATGGCGGGGTTATCGTGTTGACTCTCAGCTTAATGATTACGCGACTTTCTGTTTACGCTTTCTGCGGAAACCGATACCTGCTAATCCAGCGGTCATCAAGGCCAGTGTTGCTGGCTCAGGAACAGACGGTGTGGCAGCAAAATTGACAGCATTGCCGAGTACCGCTGTCCACTGTGCAGGGGCTGCAAACCAGTCAAAACCAAGTCCGACAACATTACCTGCACCGAAAGAAGCGGCATACACGGTAGTGTTCGAACCCGATGTGTACATGCTGGTTCCAGCGGGTGTCGATGCGGTGGTCACACCACCGGTACCCGAAGGATGACTCACTATTGCAGGGCCACCTGCGAATGCCGTACCTGCGGTGTTCGCTGCGTTTATGCTGGAACTACCGCCGGTTAAAGTACCTCCGGTCGGTGTGAGAACTACTCCGGTGATGTCATTGATAAGCGCAGCGGCACGTGACTGAAACGTCGCCGTATTTGAGAACACGTCGATAAAACCACCACCCAGACTGACGAAGGCGGAAAGCGCGCTCTTGGTTGTCGTAGAGAGTGCACCACTGAGGTCACCTACCTCGAGTTCGGGAACAACTATCACATCCGCAGTAGCGAACACAGATGCCCAGGTTACATCAGATGTGCCGGTAAAGTTCGTCACAGTATGGCCAAGTGTGACCAGGTCTGCCCTCATATTCGGGGCTTCTAGACTCGTGTCAACGAAAGAACCGTCGTTGAAAAAGGCGATATTAACCGCCCATGCACTCGTGGTTCCTAACAAGGATCCCATGACGATTGCGCATGCCGCAATTTTAGAAATCAATCTCCGTTCCATGTCTATCTCCTTTTGGATTTATATGTTTGTATTTTTTCAAGCCTGTAGTCAACGCTAACTAAATCAGAGAAAGCCTGACAGACCACTCGAAGAGTTCTAGCACGCAAAATTCACGCCGCCCTATTTATTGCCTTATGAAACAGGGGGATACTGTGTTTTGTGTTAAAAATATCAGGAGCCTTGTAAAATTTATTGACAGTTTTCATAAGCTTTAACTGCCATTTCCCCCATAGCGATAACTTTATGCCACTATCGAACAACACATAAGTCATTTATTAACAATGCCTTAGAGAACATTTTCTCGTGTTCCAAAGCATGTAAAATATATTGACATAATGCCAGGCATGAAAAAGGGGAGACTGGCCGCAGACTCTTTACTCTATGACCCGACCTGCTGATTGGGGGCAAGCAGGTTAAGCCAGCATGATCAAGGTCATTCGTGGATCGTTTCCCGCATCGTCAATCTCCGCTCCTGCCAGCCCTGAATCAGATCCCAGAGTACAGGCACCACAATAATGGTCA
>JBFIID010000158.1:0-6293 GCA_041601415.1 Gammaproteobacteria bacterium | reverse complement strand
TCTGCCGATTGGCCGCAGCGTATTCATCATTCTTGCTCAGGATATCCTGCTCGATTTGCACCATGCGTGACTGAGACAGACCCGGTGCATGGGCATGCGCCGGTCCCTGTCCGTAATCATGATGTTGGTGGTCATGCGTATCCCCATGATCATGGCTATGACCATGCTGATGTTCGTGCGTGTGGCTATGCACATCACTATGCGTTTCTGCCTGACCACATCCACATACATTACACATCACTCCACCTCCAGTTCCCTTATTCGTAATTCTTCGCCGCTAGTGACCTCTAAATGATAGCTCCCGCAGACGGAGCAGGCATCATATCTGGCATTAATTTCAACCGCGGAGTCGCAGTCCACGCAGTGCGCCTGTCCGCGAACCGGAATAATTTCCAGTCTGGCAGTATCGGCAAGGGTGTTTTTCTTGACCACCTCAAAGGCGAATATCAGGGCCTCCTGTTCAACCCCTGCCAGGGCACCAATCTCCAGCCAGACAGTCAGCACCCGCTGGTAATTTTGTTTGCCGGCCTGTTCTTCAATGATCTGAAGCAGACCTTCGCACAGTGACATTTCATGCACGGTAATTGACCATAAAGTCCTGCTGCTGGTGAGAGGCTGTCGACATAGTTTAATCAATACACCCGGAGTGGCTGCCTGTACAGCGTAAATATCGGTTAAAGCTCCTGTCTCAGCTTACGTCTGCGTCTCGCGTAGTCGCTGTGCCGCGACGATCACCGCCTGACCGAGACTGAGACCCGCATCGTTCGCCGGCATCTGTCTGGGGCTGTATACGTGTAAGCCCTGTGCCTTCAATTGTTCTTCGCAACGACTTATCAGATAGGCGTTCTGGAATACCCCGCCTGACAGGGCGACGGTATCTAACTGATGTTCGCTACAGAGTCTTTTTACCAGGGAGCAAATTAGCGCAACCAGTCCATTATGAAAACGCGCAGAGATTTCGGCACGATCAATACCTTTCTGAAGATCCGCAAACAAGGCATGCCACATGCTGTCAGATGAAATCTGAACCAGCCCGTCGTGATCATCCAGCTTAAATGTGTAGGCCGGGCTTTGTCGTGCATCGGTGCTCAACAGGGCCTCAAGCTCTATTGCCGCCTGACCCTCGTAACTAACCTTTGCAGTGCAGACACCCAGGGCCGCCGCCACCGCATCAAACAGGCGGCCACAGGAACTGGCAAGGGGGCTATTAATGCCCTTTTCCTGCATCACCCCAAGGGTTTCTAATGCCTGTTGCTGTAAAAACTGAAACACGTCCAGTTCCGCGTAGGTCTGACTAAACACCTGCCAGTGTCCCGTCGCGACAAGTTGCGCCCAGGTGTTTCGCCAGGGTTCGCGAATTGCTGATAATCCACCGGGCATCACCACCGGGCGGAGATGAGCCAGACGTTGCGCATGTGGATAATCGACGTGCAGAAACTCACCACCCCAGAGACTGCCATCGGTACCAAAGCCCAGACCATCCAGCGCCACACCAAGCACCGGTCCGGCATCTAATCGATGACCATTATCGGCCATGACCGAGGCGATATGGGCATGATGATGTTGTACGGTTTCCAGCCTGATTTCTTCCCGCTGCGCCCATTCCATGCCGAATTTACTCGACAGATAATCCGGGTGTTGATCGATCACAATACAGTGCGGCTTATGTGCATAGAGTTTCTGATAAAGCCTGACGGTCTGTTCAAAGGCCATAAGCGTTCTGGCATCTTCCAGATCCCCCAGATGCTGGCTGACTATTGCCTGCCCCGCCTGCAACAGACAGACGGTATTCTTCAATTCACCACCCAGGGCAATCAATGCCTCTGCCTGTTCAAAGCCTGGCGGAAGCGGAATGCAGGCCGGCGCATAACCGCGCGCGCGACGCAGAAAACGTGGCACGCCATTGTCGATACGCAGCACAGAATCATCGACGCGGTTTATGATCGCCCGGTCATGCATCAGGAACACATCAGCGATACCGCGTAGTCGTTCGACCGCTTCCCGGTTCTGCGTACACTGCGGTTCATCGCTCGGATTGGCGGAGGTCATCACCAGTGGCGTGTCCCAGTCCTGCAGCAAGAGATGATGCAAGGGACTGTAGGGCAACATGAATCCCATATGCCTGTGGCCGGGTGCAACATCGCTCGCCAATGAAGAGTTGGTCAGGCGTGGCAACAATAAAACCGGGGCCGCCGCTGAGCTTAGTAGTTGTCGTGCCTCTGTATTCAGTTCAGCATATTGTTCGATCACCCCCAGGTCCCTGGCCATTAATGCCAGCGGTTTCTGATAGCGCCGTTTGCGTTCACGCAGGCGAGCAACCGTCTGTTGATTACTGGCATCACAACACAGATGAAAACCGCCGATGCCCTTGATCGCCAGGATCTTTCCCTCACGCAACAGGCGACTGGCATGCGTGATGAGATCATCATCCGCACTCTTGGTGCATTGCCCCTTGATATCTTCCAGCCAGACGGATGGCCCACACGCGGAACAGGCATTGGGTTGGGCATGAAAGCGACGATTAGCAGGGTCTGTATATTCAGCAGCGCAGTCTGCACACATAACAAACTTTGCCATGCTGGTGTTCGCCCGGTCATAGGGAATAGCCTCAACAATACTCAGTCGGGGCCCACAGTGGGTGCAATTGGTAAACGGATAACGATAACGTCTATCGGAGGGGGTCTGAACCTCAGCCAGACAGTCCGGGCAGGTCGCCGCATCGTGTACGACGCCGGTGCTGATACTACCCTCACTACTTTCGATGATGTTGAAATCCGCGAAGACCACAGCATTTTCAAGCGACTCACGTTCAATGCAATCGATACGCGCCAGCGGCGGCGACTGCTGTTGTATGGCCTGCACAAACTGATCACAGAGCGAGCTTGCACCCTGTAACACAATCAACACACCGGCCCCATCGTTCACGACCGTACCTGTCAATTTATATGCGTAAGCGAGACGCCATACCGTTGGCCGGAAGCCCACTCCCTGCACCAGACCACTAACACGTATCTGCTCAGTATGAGTCATGGTTCATCGGCTGCAACCACATCTGCGCGTCAGGATGACGTTTCCATATCCCGGATAATTCGTTAACAACAGGTTTCGGCACATGGCATTTGTCGAAGTAAAAGCCTATAACTCTTCGCTCAACCTGCTCAGCAATGTTCTTAATTTGTCTTTCTGATCCATGTTCTGCAATTTATCATCAAGACAGATCTCACCGGCATCGACGTCCTTATCGCTATTCTTAATCGCAATCAACAATCGAATAGCTAACATTTCGAGCTTTTCAATATGTTCCACAGGTGTCGGCTCACGTGATTCAATTTGAGCACAGACTTTTTCAATCATTTCACATACTGTCTCATACACAAGCTCTTCAGTATGAGTATCGTGTATATGCCGAAAATCCTTTAACCATGCGTTTAACTCTGCAAGCTCAGCACTGGATAGCAATGCCTGGATATGAGGGGGGATTTCATCGAGCGAGGCGTCAAACGTGCTAATAAGACGCTCCTCATCTTCCAGTTCACGAAGGCACTCGATGTGATTACCCGTTTGTATAAATCTCATATTTCACCTTTTTTTCTATCGTCTACTTACTTGTCATGCCAGTACAGTTGCACCAACAATGAATGCTTTTGTTCCGTCCTTGCCGGGCCTGATCAGGTATTCTTAAGCTGTAATTATAACGTACAAAACCCATGCGCTCTTTGAGACTCTAATGAATGTTGCTGACCAGCATGGCTAGCAGCATCTAAACTGCCATCATACGGGAATTTTTTTTCGCCCCTCCATTCGAACAAAAAAAAACATAAACTCTCAGGAAAAGTTTATGTTTTGTTTATACAAATAAGCGGTAAATACCTTCTTACCTATCAAGCTACTCCAATCTCACACAATGATCTTGGGTGTGGGACAACCGTTAAACGGTTGGAGGGGACCCACACCCTTAACCAGATTACAACTACGCATTCATTTACTGTGCGAACTATCATTCGCTTTTTGTTATTCAGTAAACACTACTACTCCTACTTCTTTCTCCTCGCATACACATTTCAACTAACATAGAACACTCTGACTATTTCTAAATCTCAATACCGAGAACTCTCCATGAGTCCTGCATAATAAGAAAAGCGTCATCGAGACTTGTTACTGCCTCACCCCACTTTTGACTGTTCGCCAGCTCACGGGCTACGCCATAGCGACTTCCTGCATCATTCAGCATCTGCCTCGCTTTCTCTGCTTCCTGTGGCGCTATCTGACTTAGCTCAATCAGCTTCTGTGAGGTGAACAGCCAGTCACTGTAACGTCTATCGGCATCTTGCCAGGCTTCAGCAGTATTTTCTTCCGGCAATTCGATCACGAGACGGTCACCGGATCTCAAATCAGAAACCACATTCTGCAATCCTGTATAGGCGCCTTTGATCAGAATTTCTGCGGTCTGCATATCGCCAGACAAAAAGGCATCCAGGCCATCAAGGTACATGCCCTGGTTCGAACTCAGCAAATTCTGGCCTCTGCCTTTTTCTATCGCTATCTCGTTAGCGGCAGGCATTAGTGATTCGATCACACTGATCATTTCGCGTATCCACACTTCTTTGGAACTGTAACCACTGATTGAGGTTTCAGTTTTATTCATGCGATAAATGGTTTGCCCGACACCCGAGACGATTTGATGTGCCGTAATATAGTTACCGATCCTGGCTTGCCCTCTGGCCTTATTCAGCATCTGCTGAGACTCTTCAACCACCTCGGGTGATAGATACTGAGAAACAGAAGACTCATTCACGGAGTGTTCCATTACTTTTATCTGACTGTATATTTCATGATTATTCTGTTTGCTGTTCTCGGCGGCAAGCACTGTCGATGAAGCCATTACGAGGTGCAATCCCAGTACGCTGTATGTGATTTTCTTCATTTTCGTATTCTCCTGCAGACGCTTGTGTTGTCATCGCACTCGTCTGTCACTAAGTCAGTCATAAATAACCGCTATTTCTGTTGCTACAAAATCTACTCAGTCCTGTAGTGCCATGGTTGATATTCTAGCGGCTAATTATTATTTGTCTAGGACAAATGTAGTTTTTATTTTATATACATTTGCATTCAATGACTTATAATGCCGTCTTATGATAGAAAACAACCCATTTGATATCGAAGAGGTGTCCAGGAATACCGGTATCGGCAAGGACACACTCAGAGTGTGGGAACGCCGCTATGGCTTCCCGATACCTCATCGCGGTGATAATGGAGAACGCCGTTACTCGGTTGAGCAACTCGACCGGCTGCATAAAATTCAGCACCTGCTGGATCAGGGCTGTCGACCCGGCAAGGTTGTTGGCCGCACGGATGATGAGCTAAAACGGCTCCTGCAGGCGCTAAGGAATACAACAGAAACAGACATCCAGTTGCCGATTAAGGAATTACTGACTCACATCAGGGGTGCTAATCCACAACTGTTACGGCAACATCTGGATAGCTGTCTGGCTGAGCGGGGATTAGAGCGTTTTGTGCAGGACATTATTGCGCCACTGGTTAATGCCATCGGTGATGCATGGGCCTTTGAAAAACTCCCCATCTTTGCCGAACACATGGCCAGCCAGACAATCCAGCGTGTACTGACCGATGCAATGTCTCAGCTGTCTGAAGAACGTGTTGACACATGTGCAGTGTTAACAACCCTGCCCGGAGAACGTCACCTGCTCGGCCTGTTGATGGCGGAGGCTATATTGGCGTCTCATCAGATAAAAACGATTAATCTGGGTACGGAAACACCGCTCAGCGAACTGTGTCATGCGGCACAGCACTATTCTGCTGATCTTGTGGTTCTCTCGTTCAGCCAGATACAGTCCCGTTCTCTTGTTATCGAAAGCCTGAAGTCGCTGAGCGTACAATTACCCGCAAACATCAGTCTGATCATCGGTGGCAGTAGCATCACCCAGTACAGGGGTTTTCCAGGCAGAGTTGAGAGGTATGATTTAGCTGGCCTCGCCCTGTGGTGTGAGAAACGTCGTCCTCGCCCACCGCAATAAGGCATCTCCATCTTTTCTTTTCGGCTGGATTACTCAGGCTCAACCCGGACACGCAGGTAGGTCGCAAAACGTGGTATGCCGTTTTTCGTATAGCCCTGATACCTGAAGGTGACCAGGCTGCCGATTCCGGGCGGCCTGAGTCGTTCCTTGTCGGTTAGTCCGGAACCGATATAGAAGCGTTTCTGATCCTCGATCTCTACCCAGAGGGCACCTGTCATTCCTGAGTATTTGCCTTTACCGGGCCGGTAGCCGACCACC
>JBFIID010000157.1:0-6315 GCA_041601415.1 Gammaproteobacteria bacterium | reverse complement strand
AGTCTCGCACCGCTATCTTCCATTCATTTGATGATTTAAGTCCAAGTTCGTCTCTTGATTTGATATTAGTACCGATGAATATATCTTTTTTCGCAAAGACTCCGAACAATCTAATCTGTGGGCACGGCCTTTTGCTTCTTATTTCCCATATTCCATCTCGTTTGGGCTCTAAACATTTCAAGTAGTTACAATCTATGTCACGACTTGTTACAAATGTATCTAAGTCAGCCATCAAGCTAGCATATATTTCTTCACTTTCTCTTTCACAGTCCTCTGCATAGATGGCTTCATATAAATCGACAGTCAGGTACAATTTCCTCAACCCTATATCACCGAATATATAAGGACTCACCAATACTAGGCGATTACCTCTAACTAGATTATCTATTTCTTCCGTAATTGACATTAAAGTCAATTCCTTCTTTTAATTCAAGCTGATTATTTGTCAGATTTATAACATACTGATTTAAATATGTATTTAAGAATAGATCTTGCCAGCAATGAGTATTAGTCAATTTGGGTTAGATATTAACAATATGTAACTTTGTAGCGGGTAAAGATCCGGATTATCTAGATTCAAAACGTCTCGGGACATCTATATTAATAATGGATAGTTGACGATGTGGTTTTCAGTCAAAATACTCTCGTATTTTGTTAATTAGGAATTTAAACGTGGCATACAGAGGGTATTCTTGAACAGAAATGTTCTAACTGTGATCGAACTTCATGGCTTAACCAGCCTATTCCATTGGAGTTAGATCATATTGACGGAAACAACAAAGACAATAGTTTAAGTAACCTTCGACTTCTTTGTCCCAACTGCCACGCACTGACGCCTACTTATCGAAGTAAGAACCGCAGCAAAGCTTAACCTGAGTTAATCAGGGTTCTCAGAGTACAGGAAATGATTTACTGCTAAATTGACACAGGTTGATTCCGGCGAACCCAGAATCAATTGAGTAGAGGGTAATTCTTAGTGGTGCCCGAGGCCGGGGTCGAACCGGCACGAGGTTGCCCTCGAGGGATTTTCGTACCAACTACTATTTTCATAGCCACGTATTATCTAACGTGTTTGTGGTCTGGACTTTCTCTTCGCCGTGTTCTCATTCGAACGTAGGCGGGAGCCGTCAAGTCTCTACACTTTCCCTTGAATAAAATCACTCCATAATCTGAAGCAAGTATTGTTCTTAGGCTTAGCTCGGGATTGCCATCATCGTTAGATGTAGAGGTTTCCCCGAATTTGACTCCATTCACACCAGATGTTTCCAGTCTGGGTGCTCAATTTCTTATTTAAGTCCCTTGCGTCTACCAATTCCGCCACCCGGGCATAGAGGGTGTTTTTTATAAGTCGTCAGGATTCTGATAACTTTTTGCAGCTTTATCAAGCTGCCCTTAATGCGAATCTTTCTGAATTTAACCAGTTGCTGGTCGGCATCTGGTATTTGGAGGCTGAGCCCGGAATCGAACCGAGGTACACGGCTTTGCAGGCCGCTGCATAACCACTCTGCCACTCAGCCCTGGTTATTCAGATCATCCCCTGTAAGCCCCTGAAAAAAGAAAACCCCGAATTGTCGGGGTTCACTTGATGTTTCTGGAGCGGGAAACGAGATTCGAACTCGCGACCCCAACCTTGGCAAGGTTGTGCTCTACCAACTGAGCTATTCCCGCTTACAAGAGAGGCGTAATTCTAACGTCGTAACTTTCGCTGTCAAGAGTTTATGTGTCATTCTCTGCAGATATTGTTGGCCATGCAGCCCGAAGATAAAGCGTCATTGACCAAAGGGTGAGTATTGCCGCGATATACAGCGAGATTACACCTAATGTACGGGTCGGTAATCCCAGTAGTGGTTCATGGAAAAGAAGCAGGATTATTGCGGTCATTTGCGCCGTTGTCTTGATTTTTCCCAGTCCGGAGACCGCTACTTTCTTTCTGGCACCGATATTTGCCATCCATTCACGTAGTGCAGAGATGGTGATTTCGCGTCCAATGATGATCACGGCAGGTATTGCGAGTAAGGGAGTGGGATCTTTCTGCACCAGCAACACGAGTACCACGGCGACCATCAGTTTATCTGCCACGGGATCGAGGAATGCTCCAAATGCGGATGTCTGGTTCAGTCTGCGGGCCAGATAGCCATCCAGCCAGTCGGTGATAGCCGCCAGCGAGAAGATTGTCGTGGTGAGGATGTGTGTCCAGCTGAAGGGCATATAGAACGCCACCACAAACACAGGGATCATCAGGATACGAATATAGGTCAGGGTGTTGGGTATATTTATCATCGTTATCATGTTCCGTCGTGGAACATATCATAAATTTTCTGTGCTAACGCACGACTGATGCCCGGTGCTTTCGCCAGGTCTTCCACGCCTGCCTTCGCAACACCCTGCAGACCGCCGAAGTACTGTAACAGGTTTTGTCGACGTTTCTGCCCTACCCCTTCAATATGTTCCAGTGATGAGGTTTTACGTGCCTTTGCACGCCGCTGACGATGGCCGGTAATTGCAAACCGATGGGCCTCGTCGCGCACCTGCTGGATCAGGTGCAGTGCCGGTGTATCGGCGGGCAGGCGCATCTCCCGTTCCTCGCTGTTCAGCACCAGGGTTTCCAGCCCTGGCTTTCTACCCGGGCCCTTGGCCACACCGATCAGCATGACTTCGTTAATCTGGAGTGAATCCAGCACTTCGCGCGCGATATTGGTCTGCCCCTTGCCACCATCAATGAGCAGGATATCGGGGAGTTTGCCATCTTCTTTTCGTACGCGTGTGTAGCGTCGGTTCAGCGCCTGACGCATGGCCGCGTAATCATCGCCCGGTTCGATGTCTTCTATATTAAAGCGTCTGTATTCGGCCTTGTTAGCACCTTCCTGCCCAAACACCACACAGGAAGCCACGGTTGCCTCGCCCTGAGTATGACTGATATCGAAACATTCGATGCGCTCTACAGGGTCTTCCAGGTTAAGGATTTCCTGTAAAGAATTAAACCGCTGCAGCATGTTCATATCATTCGCCAGGCGTTGCGCCAGCGCCAGCTCGGCATTGTTCTGTGCCATTTCCTGCCAACGGGCGCGTTCGCCACGCACTTCCCGCTTGAGCTGTACCTTTTTACCCGCATGCTCCGTGAGCACCTCGGCCAGCAGGTTCATATCTGCCGGTTTGTGGCTTAGAAGTATGGTTTCGGGAATGGCGCGTTCGGTCTGATTATTCAGGTAAAACTGCGGGATGAAGGCATCAAGAATTTCATCATGGCTGGCATTCCGGGTATTGCCGGGAAAATAGGTCTTGCTGCCGAGTAATTGACCGTCACGGATAAAGACCACGCAGACGCACCCCATACCCCGATTGGTGACGCAGGCGATAATATCGGTATTGCCCTTCTCGTGACTGACATACTGCTTTTCATGCAGACGCTGCAGGTTATAGATCTGATCCCGATAGCGGGCCGCCAGTTCAAATTTCAGATCGGCAGACGCACGTTCCATGCGTTTCACCAGGACCTCAATGATCTTCTGACTTTTACCTTCCAGAAACAGGACGGCATGCTCCACATCTTCGCGGTAGTTTTCTTCGAGGATGTAACCGGTGCAGGGTGCGGTACAACGTTTGATCTGGTATTGCAGACAGGGGCGCGTCCGATTACTAAAAAAACTGTCTTCGCATTGGCGCACCAGAAACAGCTTCTGTAGCTGGTTAAGACTGGCACGCACCGCTCCGGCACTGGGATAGGGGCCGAAATAACGTCCTTTACCCTTGCGTGCACCACGATGGAAACTCAGCCGCGGAAATTCCTGATCGGTAGATAAATAAATCCAGGGGTAGCTCTTGTCATCACGCAGAACGATGTTATAGCGCGGTCGCAGCTCCTTAATTAGATTGTTTTCGAGCAGCAGGGCCTCGTTTTCGGTATGTGTCACCGTGGTTTCGATGGCGCAGATGCGCGCCACCATTACCGTGGTCTTGGCATCCAGCTGGTCCTTGGGGCGAAAATAGCTGCTAACCCGGTTCTTCAGGCTTTTCGCCTTGCCGACGTAGATAACCGTGCCCTTGCTGTCGAGCATGCGATACACCCCGGGTTTACCGGGTAACTGTTTCGCGAATGCCTTACCGTCGAAGGGCTCCTGACTCTCTGTCATTAGCGGCTCTTTGCGGGCTGTTCCATCAGTCCCCGTGCCTGCCTGAAGACCGCCATGAACATCTCTTCTGTCAGTCGTCGGGTCTGGGTGTTGTAGCGACTGCAATGATAGGAATCGAGCAACCAGCAGTCATTATCGAGTTGATAGTGATTGCCATGACCAAACGGATAGGCCGATTGCTTAAGTTGCAGCGCACGTAATATCGACTTGTGCGCGATTGTACCCAGAGCCAGCAGTACGGTTCCCGGCCTCAGTTGCTCCAGTTCGGATTGCAAAAAAGCATTACAGGTGTTGATTTCGCTGCTGGTGGGCTTGTTCTCGGGTGGCAGACATTTCACCGCGTTGGTAATGCGACACTGCTTCAGTTTCAGGCCATCATCCAGCGCCACTGAGAGTTCCTTATTACTGAAGCCATTCTCGTAGAGCGCTTTGTAAAGCAGAATCCCGGCATGATCACCGGTGAACGGACGACCTGTGGCATTGGCACCGTGCATGCCCGGTGCGAGTCCGACAATCAACAGACCCGGCTTCGCAGCACCGAAGGGCGCCACCGGTCGTGCGTGATAGTCAGGGTATTTCTGTTTATTGTCGCGCAGGAATGCACTGAGACGGGGGCATCGATCGCAATCAGGATCAAAGGCCAGGGTTTCTGCCATGGGTATACACCGTTATCTGAGTTAACAGCTTAGCGAGCTGTCTAAGGGAGTTTGTAGGATTATGCCCGTCATGTTAACAAATCCCACCGGAGATAAGGTGATTTAAAAGGCCGAATTATTCCCGCAAGCCGTGCTGCTGGGCAAATTCAGAAAGCTGCACATCATTATCGAGATGCAGTTTTTTGAGGAGTTTACTGCGGTAACCCCGGACTGTTTTCTCGCTCATAAACAGCTCATCTGCAATATCTGTTATCGCGGCACCAATGCTGATCTGGCGCAGCACCTGTAGCTCACGGGTGGTGAGTTTGGAAAGCAAACCATAGGGTTCTGTTTCGAGATTGGTCACGACGATGTTAGTCGCCACATGCTGAGAGATGTAATGACCACCGACATGCACCTGTTTAATAGCGTGAATCATCTCATCCAGCGAGGCATCCTTAGTGATATAACCCGCACCACCGGCCTGCAGGAAACGGGCTGGATATGGCCCCTTGCTGTACATGGACAGCCCCAGCACATTAATCTCGGGATGTTTTGCATCAAGCCGCTTCATTGTCTCAATGCCGCCCATTCCCGGCATATTGATATCCAGCAGGATCACATCAAGATCCAGCTCTCTCGCCTGCTTCAATGCCTCTTCACCATTATTAACCGCAGCCACAACCAGCAGATCCTCCCTGCCCTCCAGCATGCTCTGAATACCGGTTAGTACAATCTGATGATCATCAACAATCATTATACGAATCACGCGTCTTCTCCCTGAACACGGTAAATTGAATGCATCATTGGCTAACATCACTCAGGCTGGTATGTCGTGTAAATAGCTAAAATGTCTAACTCGTTAAAGCTTAACCTAAATTAAACCGTCTCTAACATTATATGTCGTTGTTTTTTATTGTTTCTGAAGCCTGAGGGGCAAATGGAGACAGGAAAAATTCAACCCAGATATATGAGGCAACTTAAGAGGCGCAGGCGTGAGAACTGAGGGGCGCTTCAAAAACATCATCTTGCCGCAAAACTATATACACCATGAACACTCTCATCTATGAAGATAAATGTGTCACCGAAGAGTGTATCCCGACCTCCACTCTGGATCCGTATTATTTCTTCGCGCAAGACGAGTCTGTTCTCGTGATGGGTTGTCCAAGCTTCATATCCGCGGCTCCAAAAAAACTCGAAAGTTTCAAGCAGGTCAGGGTTGATTTCAACGCCGTTTGGCTGTTGCGCTCGAATAGATATTTCAACGAACCATATAGGTTTTGGCGTCATATCCAAGTAGCTGCTGGCCCCCTGAAGCAGTAGCTTCTCGACCCCTTCAATGTCCACTATGAACAAACATTTCCTATTGAAAAATGCATTACCCAATACCCTATCCAGAGTTGAGCAGGGGACCAACGCACTATCAATATCAAGGGCTCCAGCCCAGCCTTTGATCAAAGATGCACCCGTGTCCCCCCCATAAATTTCTGCAATTCCAACCTTATTGCCGAGAGCCATCGGATAGACTTCAATTTTCTCTCCCCAGCCGT
>JBFIID010000156.1:0-6352 GCA_041601415.1 Gammaproteobacteria bacterium | reverse complement strand
TTGGTACACGCGTAATGGCAGAGGCCGCTAGTCGACATGGCGTTGGTCGGTTTGTTCTTATATCAACCGATAAAGCAGTAAATCCAACCAGCGTCATGGGCATGTGCAAGCGTATTGCAGAAATGGTCTGTGAAAACTTGAACAAAACCTCAGAGACGCGTTTTATCACGGTAAGGTTTGGTAACGTGCTCGGTTCTGCAGGTAGTGTCGTACCACTATTCAAGAAGCAAATAGAGAAGGGCGGGCCGGTGACGGTAACCCACGCAGAAATGACGCGCTATTTCATGACCATTCCAGAGGCTTCGCAGTTAATTCTGCAGGCCGCCGCTATGGGTGAGGGGGGCGAAATTTTTATTCTTGAAATGGGTGAACCAGTCAAGATTACCTTTCTTGCAGAACAGATGATTCGACTGATGGGTAAGATCCCCGGTGAAGATATTGAAATTCGATATACCGGCCTCAGACCTGGTGAGAAACTCTTTGAGGAGTTGTTTCATGATAAGGAAACAATGGCCAGCACAAAATACGACAAGATATTGCTAGCCAGACACCGTGAACTTGATCCACAACAGTTTGAACAACAGATCTCCGACTTACTGGCTGCCTGTGATGATTTTGATGATGTAGAGATGAGTAAGGCGATGAAATCACTGGTGCCTGAGTCTCTGATAAGCGAGAAAAAAGAAAACCCCGACAATGTGGTTGCCATCCAGTAACACCAATAAGTAATCAGGACATTATGAGTAAACCGATTAGAAAAGCCGTTTTTCCCGTGGCCGGTCTGGGCACGCGATTTTTACCTGCAACCAAGGCGAATCCAAAGGAAATGCTGACCGTGGTGGATAAACCGTTGATCCAGTATGCGGCAGAAGAAGCGGTGGCAGCAGGCATTAAAGAGCTGATTTTCGTTACCGGCCGAAACAAGCGTTCCATACCCGACCACTTTGATAAGGCCTATGAACTTGAGGCGGAACTGAAGCAGGGCGGTAAGAATGAACTGCTGAAAATGATCCAGAATATTTTGCCGCCGGATGTCACCTGTATTTATATTCGTCAGCCCGAAGCTCTGGGGTTGGGCCATGCGGTACTCTGTGCTAAACCTGCGATTGGTGACGAGCCGTTTGCGGTGATTCTAGCCGATGACCTGATTGATGGTGGAGACAAGCCCTGCCTGTCGCAGATGGTCGATGTATATGCGCGTTATAGCTCTGCTGTGCTGGCGGTCGAGCCAGTGCCACATGAGGAAACGTATCGTTACGGCATTGTTTCGTCACAGAAAGTCACAGAGTCGGTGAGCCGGATTAGCAGTATCGTTGAGAAGCCAAAACCGGAAGATGCGCCCTCCGATCTTGCTGTGGTTGGTCGCTATATCCTGCCACCTGAGATTATCCCTATTCTGGAACAGACGGGGACGGGTGCTGGTGGTGAGATCCAACTCACCGATGCCATCGCAAAACTGATGGAATCAAGAGAAGTCATGGGGCTAGAGTTTGAGGGTGTTCGTTACGACTGTGGTTCCAAACTCGGTTATCTGCAGGCTACCGTTGAATACGCGCTGAAACACGATGACTTATGTGATGAGTTCGCCGCCTATCTGCAACACAAGTTCGGTTAATTCTGGCGACCGCATATGACCTTTCTTATTTCTTAAACAGAGAACCAAACAGGCCATGTGATTTTTTCTCTTCGGCCTGTTGGCTCTGTTTCTGTTCTGCCAGCTTTTGCTTCAGACGGCGGCGTGTGTCGTCATCCATATCCAGTTTTTCCTTGATATCAAATTTGCTTGGTTTGGTCATAATAAATTTGACCAGCTCGTCATAGAAAGACTCCTTAAGGTAATGAAGCTTCAACTTGATATGTCGATTCCCGATACGTCCCAAATTCTTTAGTGTCAGATCTATCTGTTGGCTTTCAGGGTTGGTCTTGAAACGGATCGCGCAGGGTATGTCAGGAGAAATTTCAAAGCGGCCAAGTTTGAGATCACCTCTGGCGTCACGTTTTTCAATCAGACGGAATTTGATGTCCTGATTGAACAAGAAGTCTTTTAGTTGGCTAACGCTTAGTGGGGTATTGAGCTCCAGCTTAAGCTGCGCTCTACCTTTACAGCGAAAAGCGATGGTGACTTCAGAGTAACTATCATCAGAACTGGCCGTGATCAGATAGCCCGTTTGTACCAGACCGCGAAACTGTCCCTTGCCCTCAATCAGAATGTCTCGCCTGACTTCCTGATCGAGCACGTTGAGCGTTTCGACCAGTTCCTTGAAATAACGAAACGCCTCTTTCAGCTTTGGGCGCGAATCTTTTCTGAACTCTTCAATTTGAAGCTCTCTTCGCTGTTCACCATCCTGATCCTGTTTTTTTGAGATTTCGGCTGCTTTTTTCAAATCATCCAGCATGCTCATGCGAAAAACTCCCCCTTTAACGCTTTTCTATCTGCTTTTATATCGTAATTCTAATCCAGTTACTTAAGTGCTGCATCGGAATAATTTCTGAAACACGACTAACGAGAGGCAAAAAGGGGTAAAAAAAAACCTGTCAGTAGACAGGTTTTTTTAATGGCTCCCCGGGACAGGCTCGAACTGCCGACCTAGTGATTAACAGTCACCCGCTCTACCAACTGAGCTACCGGGGAAGAACAGAGCGCGCTATGGTACTGATGCAGATAGTGTCGGTCAATACCAAATAACAAGAAAAATCAGGCAAGTGCTTTTTCCAGTCGATTCATCGCGTCTTCGAGAACTTCCATGCTCGTCGCAAATGATATTCTCATGTAACCCGGCGCACCAAACGCAGAGCCGGGAACCATGGCGACACCGCCATTTTCCAGGAAATACTCCGCAAGTTCGATATCATTTGTAATTCCCGGCAGAATCTTAATTGCACCGGTCATATTCGGGAAAATATAGAATGTGCCTTCAGAAGCAGGGCATTCCACACCGTTCATTCCATTCAGCCGCTGCAGACAGAAATCGTGACGTTGCCTGAAGCTGTCGCAACGGTCTTTCAGAAACGCCTGGGGGCCGCGCAGTGCTTCTTCAGAGGCGACCTGTGCGATAGACGTTGGGTTTGAAGTGCTCTGTGACTGGATTTTCTTCATCCCGGCAATGATGTCCTCTGCGCCAGCGGCATAACCTATACGCCAACCGGTCATGGCATAGGACTTGGAAACACCATTCAGCACCACCGTTCGTGGCTGCAGCTCGGGACATGCGGAGGCAATATTGCAGAAGGGTTCGCCACTCCAGAGAATATGCTCGTAGATGTCGTCAGTGGCAATCACAACATCAGGATGCTGCACGAGTTCTTCACCGAGGTTTTCCAGTTCCTTACGTGTGTAGCAGGCACCCGTCGGGTTTGACGGACTGTTCAGAATCAGCAGCCGTGTTTTCTCTGTGATTGCTCCGCGTAGCTGTTCTCTCGTGATCTTGAAATGTTGCTCCATACCGGTCTTGATGGTGACGGGTTCACCACCCGCCAGACGTACCATATCAGGATAGGAGACCCAGTAAGGAGCCGGTATTATGACCTCATCACCAGGGTTGATCAGGGCCTGTATTAAGTTATAAATACTGTGTTTGCAGCCACTAGAGACCAGAATTTGATTCGGCTTATATTCCAGCCCGTTTTCATTTTTGAACTTCTCGATGATCGCCTGTTTGAGAGATGGGGTACCATCAACAGCAGTGTATTTGCTAAAGCCATCATTGATCGCCTGGATGGCTGCCTGTTTGGCGTTGTCGGGCGAATCAAAATCAGGCTCGCCGGCAGCGAGACTTAAAATATCATGGCCTGCAGCTTTAAGCTCAGCGGCTCGAGCAGTAACGCTCAGGGTCGGTGAAGGCTTGATGCCAAGCGCTCTTTGCGAGAGTTTCACGTTGTGTAATTCCTCAAATACTGGTCGAGATAAAAGGCGCGTGTAATATACTCGAACTTATTCAGCATAAGAATCCCTATGAGTAAAACATTTTGTCTAAGCTCCGGATACAAACCGGCAGGCGATCAGCCGGCAGCGATTGAAACGCTGATGGAAGGTCTGCGTGATGGACTCAGCCATCAGACATTACTGGGTGTCACCGGCTCCGGAAAAACCTTTACGGTAGCTAATGTTATCGAACAAATACAACGGCCTACGCTGGTTCTGGCACCAAATAAAACACTCGCGGCTCAACTTTATGGCGAGATGAAAGAATATTTCCCCGACAACGCCGTTGAGTATTTCGTCTCCTACTACGATTACTATCAGCCCGAGGCCTATGTGCCTGCCTCTGATACCTATATAGAGAAGGACGCATCAATTAATGAGCACATCGAGCAGATGCGCCTTTCTGCAACCAAGGCACTGTTAGAACGAACTGACGCGATCGTCGTTGCCACGGTGTCGGCGATTTATGGCCTTGGCGATCCGAGTACCTATCATCAGATGGTGATGCATCTGGTCCGTGGGGAGCGCATTAATCAACGTGAAATGCTGCGTCGACTGGCGGAACTGCAATATACCCGCAACGAGCTTGAACTTCAGCGCAGCAGCTATCGCGTGCGCGGTGATGTGATTGATATTTATCCAGCGGAGTCAGAGCGTGACGCGGTAAGGGTGGAGTTGTTTGACGATGAGATTGAGGCTCTGTCCTATTTCGACCCCCTGACCGGAGAGATCTTACGCAAGGTCGCTCGCCTGACCATCTATCCCAAGTCTCACTATGTTACCACCCGTCAGACACTGCTGGATGCGGTGGACAGGATTAAACTGGAACTGGAACAGCGACTGACAGAGCTTAAGAGTGTGAACAAGCTGGTCGAACACCAGCGTCTGGAACAACGTACCCGTTTTGATCTGGAGATGATTCAGGAAATTGGTTATTGCTCGGGAATTGAAAATTATTCCCGCTATCTCTCCGGACGCGAGCCCGGTGAACCACCTCCCTGCCTATTTGATTACCTGCCGGACGACGCGCTGCTGATCGTGGATGAGAGCCATGTCACCATCCCGCAACTGGGAGGGATGTACCGTGGTGATCGGGCCAGAAAGGAAAACCTGGTGCTGTATGGTTTTCGCCTGCCCTCTGCGCTGGACAATCGACCACTGAAATTCGAGGAGTTTGAGCGAATTTCACCACAGACCATCTTTGTGTCTGCAACCCCGGCGGATTATGAAAAGGAACATTCGGGGCAGATTGCGGAACAGGTGGTAAGACCCACAGGTCTGGTTGATCCGGAGGTCGAAATAAGGCCGGTGGCCACTCAGGTGGACGATCTGCTTTCCGAGTTGCATCAACAGGTCAGCAAGGGTGAACGTACGCTGGTGACGACCCTGACAAAACGCATGTCTGAAGATCTGACTGAATATCTGGCCGAACATGGGATTGCGGTGCGTTATCTTCACTCCGATATAGATACCGTAGAGCGGATGGAGATTATTCGGGATCTGCGTCTCGGCGAGTTCGATGTGCTGGTTGGAATCAACCTGCTACGCGAGGGACTGGATATCCCCGAGGTCTCTCTGGTGGCGATCCTGGATGCCGACAAAGAAGGTTTTCTGCGATCCGAACGCTCCCTGATCCAGACGGTAGGCCGGGCGGCTCGACATATCAGCGGCCGTGCTATTTTATATGCAGACCGTATAACCGGGTCGATGAAGCGCGCGCTGGATGAAATGGATCGGCGCCGGGTGATACAGCTTCAGAGCAATGTTGAACATGGGATTACGCCTGCCGGCGTTACCCGCTCAATCACCGACATTATGGAGACAGGTATGCCGGGCAAAGGCAGGGTGTTGCCGAGCCTGGATAAGGTGGCGGAGATGGCGGAGAAATATTCCGCACACACACCTGAGCAGCTGGCGCGCCAGATCAGGAAACTGGAAGATCAGATGTATCATCATGCACGTGAACTGGAGTTCGAACAGGCGGCACGACTCAGAGACGAGATCGACGAGTTACGCGCACAAACCCTTGGTGTGGCGACCTGACTCGCCGAATCAGGGATGTTTGAATTATTCGGCTTGCCCCCTTGTAAAATCGATCCTGCTTACGTATCCTTGCGCTCCTGAAATAGGCGCGTAGCTCAGCTGGTTAGAGCACTACCTTGACATGGTAGGGGTCGTTGGTTCGAGTCCAATCGTGCCTACCACACTCGAAATGGCATCGCTTCGGCGGTGCCATTGTTTTATGGGTCCCATGAAGATGGCCTCTCGTAATGGCCACAGAGGAACAAAAATGCCTGTTATTACTCTCCCTGACGGAAGTCAACGTACATTCGAACAGACAGTGAGCGTCGCCGACGTCGCTGCCTCCATTGGTGCAGGTCTCGCCAAGGCCGCACTGGCCGGTAAGATCGGCGATACACTGGTGGACAC
>JBFIID010000155.1:0-6391 GCA_041601415.1 Gammaproteobacteria bacterium | reverse complement strand
GACCGGTGAAAAAGGTATCGAAGAAGTTTATTTCACCGGCTTTGTGATGCAGTAAGGCGAGACAGAAAACATGTCAACATCTGATGTCCTTTCACAAGACGAAATCGATGCCCTGCTGAGCGGGGTTGATGACGGTGAGGTCGAAACAGAAGCTGAACAGCTGACCGATGATGGAGAAGTAAAAACTTACGACTTCCATAGTCAGGATCGAATTGTCCGTGGTCGAATGCCAACGCTGGAAATGATCAACGAACGTTTCGCACGCAATTTACGCATTGGACTGTTCACCATGATGCGCCGTTCACCGACGATTACGGTGGAAGGCATTCAGATGACAAAGTTCAGCGAGTACGTGCACAGCCTTTTCATGCCTTCCAATCTCAACATGGTAAAGATGGCTCCCTTACGAGGGGTGATGTTGATGGTGATGAACCCCAAACTGGTGTTCACGCTGGTGGATAATTATTTTGGTGGCGACGGACGTTTCCATACCAAGATAGAAGGTCGTGATTTTACCGCGACTGAAATGCGCATCGTGCAGAAGGTACTGGATCGGATGTTTATCGACCTCGCCAAGGCATGGGAACCGGTGATGCCCGTTGAGTTCTCCTATGTCGGCTCCGAGGTAAACCCCCAGTTTGCTAATATCGTGACCCCTAGCGAAGTGCTTGTCGTGTCCACCTTCCATATTGAACTTGAAGGTGGCAGTGGTGACTTTCAGATCACTATTCCTTATTCAATGATAGAACCGATCAGAGAGATGCTCGATGCGGGAATTCAGAGTGATTCGACAGATGTTGATAACCGCTGGATTAACTCCCTGCGTGAAGAAATTCAGACTGCCGATGTGGAAATACATAGTCAGTTAACCGAAACCCAGATCAGGGTTCGCGACCTGCTGAACATGAAAGTGGGTGACATCATCCCGATAGAAATGCCGGAACTGGTGATGGGCAGAGTTGATGATGTGCCGGTTCTGAAAGGACAGTTTGGCGTTTCTCGTGGCAACTGTGCCCTCAAGGTCAGAGAGATGATGCGCTCTGTCGAACACGACTCCCCGATTAAACTACTGGAGCATAACAATGGCTGAACAAGTCGATGAGAAAGGTGAAGGTGCTGTGGCCGATGACTGGGCCGCAGCGATGAGCGAACAGGCGGAGACAGAGACCGGTGTTGTACAGGCCGAAATGTCAAAGCTGACACCCGAAGCAGGCTCGGGTGAAGCTGCGAATCTCGAATCTATTCTGGATATACCGGTAACCCTGTCAGTGGAAATTGGGAAGACAAAAATCAGTATTCGTAATTTGCTGCAGTTGAACCAGGGGTCAGTGGTGGAGCTGGATCGCCTGGTCGGAGAAGCACTGGATGTGATGGTCAATGGCATGCTGGTGGCGCATGGTGAAGTGGTCGTGGTGAATGAAAAATACGGTATTCGCCTGACCGATGTGGTCAGTGCCCACGAACGTGTCAAGAAACTGCAATAAGACTTGCACAGTGCTATGAATCCCAGAATCTACAGTGCTGCAATGCTTTTCCTGATGAGCCAGGCGAGTATGGCTGAGACAACTGTACAGCCGCTCAAGGTCGAAGCCGTCAGCATGTCCAGCATGCTACAAATTATTGCTAGTCTCGCGTTTGTATTACTCGTGTTTGGTGCTGTGGTGTTTTTGATGCGGCGTGTTTCCGGGATCAACCCCGCCGCCCACGGACATATGAAAATTGTAGATGGCCTGTCACTGGGAACGCGTGATCGTCTGGTCCTGCTACAGGTTGGCTCCGAGCAGGTCCTGCTGGGGATCAGTCCGGGCCAGATTAGAACCCTGCATGTGATGCAGGAAAGCATAGATTTTAGTGATCGTCAGCCCGGCGAAAATTTTTCACAGAAATTAAAACAGGCGATGTCCGGGAAACGCTCAACAGCGTCTTCCGCCGAGCAGGAACCGGGCCCGGTGAAATCATGAGTAGAGGCATTGCCTGGGCACTTTTTCTGATCATGATGTTGCCGATGACGGCACAGGCCGCACCCGGTCTCGAGGCGCTTTCAATTACCACCGCAGAAGATGGTGGCCAGACGTATACACTGACCCTTCAGGTACTGATCCTGATGACAGTGCTGAGTATGTTGCCTGCGGCTTTTCTGATGATGACCTCGTTTACACGCATCATTATTGTGCTGGCAATCCTGCGACAGGCACTGGGTACCGCGCAGACACCCTCCAGTCAGGTGTTGATAGGCATCGCATTATTCATGACTTTTTTTATCATGGCGCCGGTGTTAGACCGCGTCTACCAGGATGCCCTGCAACCTTATATGAATGAAGAAATTCAGGTGCAGGATGCGATACAGAAAGCATCTATTCCGATTCGCGAATTCATGCTTGCGCAAACCCGTGAAACAGATCTTATCCTGTTTGCGGAACTGTCCCAGTCACAGGACATAAATCAGCAGGATGGCGTACCCTTTACTGTACTCGTCCCGGCCTTCGTTACCAGTGAATTAAAAACGGCTTTTCAGATCGGTTTCCTGATCTTTATTCCCTTCCTGATTATCGATCTGGTCGTCGCCAGTGTCCTGATGTCGATGGGTATGATGATGTTGTCTCCGCTGATAATTTCCCTGCCCTTCAAAATTATGTTGTTTGTGCTGGTCGATGGTTGGGCATTGATCGTTGGTACTCTCGCATCCAGTTTTTATCTCTAGGCCTGCGTCATGACCCCCGAGCTGACCATAACAATTGCACAGAAAGCACTGGAATTAACGGTTGTGTTAATGCTGGTGCTGCTGATACCTGCATTGATCGTCGGTCTGATGGTGAGCATGTTCCAGGCCGCTACACAGATTAACGAAATCACCCTGAGTTTTATTCCGAAATTATTAATTACCCTTGCGGTGATGGTGATAGGAGGCCCCTGGCTATTACAGTTATTTACCACCTATATGACACGGCTCTATCACAGTATTCCATCCCTGATTGGTTGATAACGGGCATCCGACCTTAGAGCGAAGATGAGACATGACAATCAGCGAAACAGAACTGTTGACCTTGCTGGAGTCCTGGTTCTGGCCATTCATCCGAATCGGTGCCCTGTTAATGGCGTCTCCCGTGGTTGGTACACGTGCCGTGCCAGTTCGAATCCGTCTGGTAATGGCGATGGCCATTACGATGGTCGTGGTTCCTGCGTTGCCGCCGCTGCCACTCATCGACCCCCTGTCTGCGGAGGGAATGTTAACCACCCTGCAGCAGGTATTGATTGGTGTCGCTCTTGGACTGACAGTGCGCTTGATGTTTGTCGTATTTGAGCTCTCGGGACAGATCATCGGTCAGCAGATGGGGCTGGGCTTCGCTGCCATGGTTGACCCGTCTACCGGTACCCAGGTGCCAGTAGTGAGTCAGTTTTACATTGTTATTGGCACCCTGTCGTTTCTTGCCCTGAACGGACATCTGATCCTGATTAAGGTGGTGGTGGAGAGTTTTACCAGCATGCCGGTTGGCGCGGAAGGTATAGACCGCGATGGTATTGAGTTGTTACTGAGTTATGTGAGCTGGCTGATTGCCAATGCCGTCTTACTGGCACTGCCTGCGATTGTTGCATTGATGGTGGTCAATCTCAGTTTTGGTGTGATGACGCGTGCCGCACCGCAGTTGAATATTTTTGCGGTGGGTTTCCCGATCATGATCCTGATGGGATCGGCGATCATGCTGATGACATTATCGGGTCTTGAGCCTCATCTGGTGCGTCTGCTGGATGAGGCACTGAATATGTCCAGGCAACTGGTTATTAGCCCCTGAGGAATGAGACATGGCTGAAGAGAATCAGGACGGACAGGAAAAAACAGAAGAGGCGACGCCCAAGCGCCTGCAGGAGGCGCGTGATGAGGGGCAGATCGCACGCTCCAGAGAACTGAATACCATGTTGATGTTAATGGTCGCCGCCGCGTCGATGCTGCTGCTAGGCGAAGATCTGGTCAACAATCTGGCAAACCTGATGCGTGAAATGTTTACCCCTGATAGAGAGGTGATATTTGATCTTTATGCATTACCAAGACTGGTCGCGAGCAGTGTTGAAAAGATGGTCTGGATGCTCGCCCCATTCTGTCTGGTGATGTTGGTGGTGGCATTACTGGCACCCATGAGTATGGGGGGCTGGAGTTTCTCGACCAAGGCCATCGGTTTCAAGTTTGAACGTATGGATCCGATCAAGGGCTTGCAACGCGTTTTTGCATTGCGTGGTCTGGTAGAACTACTGAAGGCACTGGCCAAGTTTGGCCTCATTACGGGGGTTGGGATTATTTATCTTTACCAGAATCTTGAGACCCTGCTGACACTTGGTGATTTACCGTTGGAGACGGCATTTATTCAGGCCGCGGAGTTGATCGGACAGGCCTTTCTGGTCGTCAGTGCAGCGACGATTTTGATTGCCCTGGTGGATGTGCCATTTCAGGTCTGGGATCACAACCAGAAATTAAAAATGACACGTACTCAGATACGCGAAGAAATGAAGCAGACAGAAGGCCGTCCTGAGGTGAAACAACGGATCCGTAGCCTGCAGCAGGAGATCGCTATGCGCCGGATGATGGAAGACGTACCAAAGGCCGATGTGATCGTGACCAACCCCACGCACTACGCTGTGGCTCTGCAATATGATGCGGAGAAGATGGGCGCCCCTCGGGTTGTCGCCAAGGGCGCAGATGAAGTGGCCGAGCGTATTCGCGAGGTCGCCAGATATAACGACATTCGTATCCTGAGCACACCACCACTCGCGCGCGCGCTGTATTTCAGTACCAAAATCAATCAGGAAATACCGGAAGGTCTGTATATCGCGGTCGCTAAAGTACTGGCTTATGTCTTCCAGTTGCGTCAACCAGACAGCAACATGAAACCGAACGCCGAGAGTGTGCTGGACGACCTGCCAATTCCTGAACAATTTAGACGAGATGCTGACGAATGAATGAATCCGTCTTAATGGGTAATCTCAGAGGCCTGAACAAGCACGGCCTGGGCGCACCAATCCTGCTCATGGCTATTCTTGGCATGATGGTTCTGCCGTTGCCAACGATGGTACTCGACCTGCTCTTCACTTTTAATATCTCTCTTTCAATGGTGGTGTTGCTGGCCGTTGTCTACAGCAAGCGGCCTCTGGATTTCTCTGTCTTCCCGACAGTTTTGCTGATCACCACAATGATGCGTCTGAGTCTGAATATCGCCTCTACGCGGATTGTGTTGCTGGAAGGGCACACGGGCACCGGCGCTGCCGGTAATGTGATCCAGGCGTTTGGTGATTTTGTAGTTGGTGGTAATTACGCGGTGGGCTTCGCAGTCTTTACCATTCTGGTGGTGATCAACTTTGTAGTAGTTACCAAGGGTGCGGGACGAATCTCTGAAGTCAGTGCGCGCTTCACGCTGGATGCGATGCCCGGTAAGCAGATGGCGATTGATGCCGATATGAACGCCGGTCTGATTAACCAGGAAGAGGCACGTACGCGACGTGGCGAGATTGCCCAGGAAGCCGATTTTTACGGTGCGATGGACGGTGCCAGTAAGTTTGTTCGTGGTGATGCGGTGGCCGGCATATTAATCCTGGTGATCAATATCATGGGAGGCCTCGCGATCGGCACACTGCAACATGATATGGCCATGAGCGAAGCGGCTCGCGTGTTTGTGCTGCTGACGATTGGTGATGGTCTGGTCGCACAGGTTCCTTCATTGCTCCTGTCGACGGGGGCCGCGATCATGGTGACGCGTGTTTCTACCGAGCAGGACATGGGGCAGCAGGTACTTTCACAGTTATTCAAGAACCCTAAAACGCTCGGCATCTCTGCTGCGATGCTGGGCATCATGGGCATTATTCCCGGTATGCCGAACCTGCCTTTCCTGTTACTCGCAAGCGCCGCCGGCGCCGCCGCCTGGTTTGTTGCACAACGCAACAAGCAGACAGAGCAGGAGGCAGTCTTGGAGCCCGAGCCTGAACCGGTACAACAGACCCGGGAACTCGGCTGGGAAGACGTTGCACCTATTGATGTGATTGGACTCGAAGTCGGCTATCGCCTGATTCCTATGGTGGATAAAAACCAGGGGGGACAATTACTCAGCCGATTGAGAGGGGTTCGTAAAAAACTCTCGCAGGAACTTGGTTTCCTCATCCCCTCGGTGCATATACGAGACAATCTTGAGTTACCCCCGGCGGCCTATCGCATCACCCTGATGGGCGCCACGATCAGTCAGGCGGAAGTGCAACCCGACAAGGAACTGGCGATTAACCCCGGGCGCGTGTTTGGGCAGTTGAAAGGAACACCCGCTGTTGACCCTGTCTTTGGCCTGCAGGCAGTCTGGATAGAAGTTGCCGAGCGCGATCAGGCCCAGGCCTTTGGCTATACCGTTGTCGATGTCAG
>JBFIID010000154.1:0-6428 GCA_041601415.1 Gammaproteobacteria bacterium | reverse complement strand
GCCTGAGCGAGTTACCCAAGACCACCGCTCACCCTGAGCCCGTCGAAGGGCCTTCCTTATCCCTCCCATCACCCGTTCACCCTGAGCCCGTCGAAGGGCCTTCCTTATCCCTCACAACACCCGTTCACCCCGAGCCCGTCGAAGGGTCTTTCTTATCCCCCACATCACCCGCTCACCCTGAGCTTGTCGAAGGGCCTTCGCTATTTGCCTGAAAGATTTTTGTTTTCCCTGATAGTTTATTTATTATTTCAGCGTTTTTTTTCGCCTTTATGGCGAGTGACTTTCTTTTGCTTGCCCAAAAGATAGTCACCAAAGAAAAGGGCACCCGGATACAGCGCCCTACGGGTCCCCTGTGCTCCTCATATTAAGCGGGGTTCATAAAAGGGATTTCCCTATCCCTTTATGAACGCTCGCCATCCCTGGCTCGCCCCTTCGGGCTAATCCGCTCAATACTCCGGTGCTCGGCGCTGTATAACGGGGCGATAAGTCAAAAACGTTCCAGTAGTTGTGTGGTAAATGACTGCAACGAAACTGCCTTTGTTTTTTAACTCCCTTTGACGCAGCCGAGCAACGAAGCCAGCGATGGAATAGCCCGTCAGGGTGCGAGCAGTGCTGCGAACGCCTATGCCAGGGAAGGCATGAGCCGGTTTTCAAGTGAAGCAGGATTGCGTAATGCAGAAAAACCGCAGGGCAAGTCTCGGGGCGGTTAGATTCGCACCTTCCATGGTGCTCACACTTCGTGCGCTAACGCGCCCAAATCTGTTCCTGGCAGATTTGTCTCTCGGTCACCTATCTTTTCTGTAAAAGGGAAGTGACTCGCCATAAAGGCGAAAAGGAGCGCCCTTCGACAGGCTCAGGGTGAACGATTGATGTGAGGGACAAGGAAGGCCCTTCGACGGGCTCAGGGTGAACGGTTATTTGGGTAATAAGGGGGCCCTTCGACGGACTTAGGGTGAGCGGTTATTTGGGTAACTACTCTAAAACGTATTCATTCGATGTCACTCGATCGCCTTAATCGATACAGTACATCGGCACCAAACTTTTTCGCCAGGTCTCTGCTACCCAGGTAATCACAACTGAATTCATTATGTCCCGTGGACGTGAGCAGGCAGGCGGTTTGTTCACTCATGTACACGGAACCGGGTGCGGTGACGGGTTCTATTCTCGCCGCGCGGTTGACGTGTGCGCCGTAGAAATTGGTTTTCTGGATGATCGGATCTTCCGCCCTGAATACGGGGCCCGCATGCATACCAATGCGGATGCTGGTGTCGGCGGGCATGCCCTCTGCCTGCCAGTCGGTGCCCAGGATCATGTCTCTCAGTCGCAGGGCAAAGTCTGCGGCGACATGTACCTCATCGAAGACCATGAACAGACCATCTCCCCAGGTATTACAGAACACCGGGTGTTGGCCATGGCCATGTATGACGGTCGCCATCTTGCCGAGAAAATTAACAAAAAAGGCCGGTGCATTTGCTTCGTTTAATTTGCTGAAGCCGACGACGTCTGCGAATAGCATGGTCTGGATCTGTCTTGGCAGTTTGTCGCCGTGGGCTGTGCTGGTCGTGTCTTTTCCAGTTGCCCGTTCGGTTTTGGTTGCTGCCGGTTTTGGCTGGTAATGCTGTTTGCGAATGGCGGCGATATCGATGAACTGTTTTTTATATGGCAGTACATCCCAGCGATTTATATTGTCCTGGGTACCACCCACATCGATGCTTGATTCCCGATCGACGGCGCTCAGTAGAACTGGGGTGGATTCAAGCCGCTCTGCATGCAGAATCGAGAGGCCGGTGACCTGATCGGCGGTATAAGCAAACAGGACTTCATCATTCAGGAAACCTTCGCGCGATGCATAGCTAACGCTGGTGGCATGGCTCATGGCGTTGATGAAACGGCCGATCCATTTTTGTCCGGCGAATGCGACACTGGTGTTGATGAACTCATCCTTGCCAAAGGGCAGGACGATATGCACTTCTCCACCACGTGCCAGCATGGCGTCTATAAAGAGCAGATCCGCACCACAGGCGGCGGAGGTGTAGGCAATCCCTGCATCGAGATCTTGCAGCGCATTGACGATATCGTCATAGACGTATTTTTCTATACTGGCCGGAAAGCGTGGTTCTGGTCTCGATGCCTTGTCGATCATGTGTCCTGCAAACGCGACCACGCGCGGCAGTCTGAGGGTCTGCAGAACTCTCTGGTCGATCTCCATCACACTGGCCAGCAGGCTCACCTGACGCTTCATGCTGGCAATATCACCATGGTTACGCCCTGCCGCCTGCACTGCCTGTGTGTAATGTTTGATCGCGTCATCCTGCTGATTATTCAACAGACAGGCCTCGCCCAGCGTGGCAGATAACCAGTGGTTTTTCTCTGCGTCTGGTAAAGCGCGGCAAATAGACAGGACATCGTTTGCCAGTTGTTTCGCCAGTTCTGCGTTACCAGCGAGCATGTTCATACTGGCGGCGTTAATGGCCGGGAAATAGTCACCACTCAGACTATAGGCCGACGAATAGAATGCCGCACTTTGGTTTGCCGCGGTGCGTTGTTGTCCCGGATTGTCCAGTCTCGCCCAACGATCCTTGGACAACCGGCCTGCCAGACTGAGCACATCAACCGCCAATCTGACATCGTCGGGCTGTTCCTCGATCAGTGCCTTGAGTGTCTGTTCCGCAAGACTGATATTGCCACCTCTGGCGAGTGACAGTGAGGCGAGGTATATGAGCTGCGCATTCCTGGGATAGTGTTTGAGTGCTTCCTTGAGTATTTCATAGGCCAGTGTCGGGTGACCTGCCTGAAGCGCATTATTTCCCTTGTCTATGGCCTCTTCCGAACTGACAATTCGGCCACTTGAGACTTGTTGATTCCACCAGCTCGTAAGATCCGAGATGGAAACCGGGTGATTATCCATAAGCTAGGCCTGTGGTCTGGTTATATAAGTGCGGGGAAATGACTTTAATAGACACGGTGTTTTTTAGCTACATCACTGACGCTGCAGGTGCCTGACAATGCGACCGCCCCGCAGGCCGAGCTTCAGTCTGCTGTTCAGATACTGGTCCAGTTCATCCAGGGCTGGTATTTCGCCACCGAGGCTCAGGCTGACCAGTGTCGTATTTTCATTGATGCTGACGATCAGCTTCCGATCCTGGTCGACAAAGGCTTCGATAGTCATGCCTCTGTTAAACATATTAACGTTTTCAATCGGACTGGAGCGCCAGAGCAGATCGCCTGAGACAACATCCCAGATGTAAATCCGATCATTGATGCTGTTGGCGATCATTTTGTTATCCGCAGAAACCGCCATTGATTTGCCCACAATCACCTGTGAGGAACTGAGGAGGTTGTCTGACATAAGACTGCCTCTGGCGAGCTGGTTCTGTACCAGTAATTCGACATCGCTATTCCATACCTCCAGCACGCCCTGCACATTAGTAGTCACGATCATCGCCTTGCCGTCCAGCTTGAGAGCACGTGCAGTGACAAGATTGTCGCGTGGGATTTTCTGCAATGCTTTCGAGTTCAGATCATAGCGATAAAATTTCGTTCCTGAGCGGAGCAGAATGCTGTTTACATCGATCCAGTCGGCAATCTGGAGTTCCTGCAGATCAGTGGGGAGGCTGTACCATTCCGCATCGACGACGCCCTGTGCAGAGAGGACGAAGTGAAGCAGATTCTGATCAGTAAAACTCACTGTACCTTCGTTGCCATGCGCATTGAACATGATGGATGCGGGATTGCCCTGCACCGTGTTGAAGGGAATACCCTGAGGTAGCGTTGCGCCATTGCGGTCGAAGGCATATAAGCTGTCGCCCGGTGCGGCATAAACCACGGCTACTGGACCATCGCCCGGCGGTATTCCCAGTTGGCCGTCAGGCAGGCCGCTATAGTCTGTGTTAAACGTCAGATCGTTGCGCGCGATGATGCCGTTTTCATCAAACTTGATCAGCGACATCCAGCCATAGTTATAGTCGACGATCAGATTGTCCTTAAGCAGTAATGTTTGATTGAAGCCGATCTCGTCGGCAACTTTCTTGATCGTGCCGGTGCTTGGCCAGACACCGAACAGGGCATCTGCATAGGCGAGAAAACTTTGATCCGTGTTTTGTGTAATCCGGCGTGTACGCGCAGGTAATTGGGTGAGCACCGTACGGGGTGTATGCGCTGCCACCTCCCATATTTTCACCTGTCCCGAATTGCTGGCGACTGCAACCCGGTCCCCAGCGGCGCTCAGGCTGACGGCGGTGATCGTGTCATCATGCCCGTCCTGAAAAGAGAGGGGGGTCTTCTCGCCTACGCTATAAACGGAAAGCTTTTTATCGTGGCCGATGGCCACGATGCTGCCATCGGCACTGAGATCCGCTGCGTTTGTGACTCCACCATTAGTTTTAATCTGCCAGACAGGCTCAGTAGTCAGATCCCGGCTATTCCAGATGGCCGCCTGACCGAAAATATCGACCGAAAGCAGGGCACCACCATCGGCGCTGAAGCTGAGACTGGATATGCCCGCGCCCGATGAATGATAAGACCGGTTTTCCCAGAGCAGTGTCCCATCGGTAACGCGATAGATTTGCAGGCTTCCATCAACGCAACCAAATGCTGCCAGATCATTCCACATGGCCGTTGCCTCGACGCGATTTGGCATCACGTAACGGTTTAGTATGTTGCCATCGACGGCATCGCGCCTGTGCATGTAATAGGGCGCATCACCCGCATATTTAAGCTGGAACAGGTAGTCATCGTTTGCGCTGAAACGCCAGGTATAGTTTCCTGCTGCGCCCTCGGTGCTGAGTGGCTGGAAGATGGCCTGCCCTGAGTCGAGAGACCAGATACCGGTAACGGCCTCTGCCCCAATGTCATTGGCACTGGTGAGTAGGTACGAGCCCTGTGGACTCATGTTAAGCAGGTCAGGCCACAGGCCGGGCAGGATGATCCCCGAGGCTTTACCATCGGCCTCGATGATGTCGACCTGACGCAAAAAACTGCCTGATTTGTCCGGTGCTGGCGGTTCCATATACGCCGCTATACGCTGCGCTGTTGCCGAGTAATGATGGCCAATAGAATTGGTAGCATAACTGCCCGACGCAGTTGATCGCAGCAGTGTCTCACCGCTCGCGATGTCGATGAGTTTTATGCGACCGCGATTGTCCTGTGAGATGAGTCTGGTGCCATCACTGGAAAAATTGATGCGACTTATACCCTGCTCATCGGCAGGGAACACCGCTGCCTGCGCTGAAATACTGGCCCAGGCGTCGGCCATTTCCAGATTGATCCGCGCTTCATTTTCATCAATTCGCCGCACCTCATTGAAATACAGCAGAGCATGTTCCGGGTTGTTTTCGAGAAAGGCCGTATGACCGAGGAAACGGTAATTTTCCTTGAGCTGTGTGAGGGCATTATTGCGCTCAGTCGTGGCAAGATTGCGCGCCTGATAAAATCCGACGCTGAGAAATGTGAGGGTGGTCATCAATAGCAGTGAAGCCGCCGTGACAATCTGCAGACGCCGCATCCGGCGTGCCTGATCACGCTGTTTGAGACTGTCGTATGGTACTCCCAGCACACCGGCCAGTAACTTGAGCCGGGCGTTGCTTTTACCGTCTTTTCCCTCACGTGCATCCGCCGCAATCGGTTCGGTTTGTTCGGTGCTGATGTTACCGTCGGTATCGACCCGATAGCGAACCGCCTCCGGGAAACACTCTTCCAGCTTTAGCTCCGGTTTGTCGCCTGCGTTGGGTTCACCATCGACAATCAGACACAGAACACGGTCCTCCCGACCGAGTGCCTTGAAGTTTTTTATTTCTTCGTTAACCCATTTTGACTGGGCCGAACGCGGGGAGCAGATTACGATCAGGTAGCGTGATTGCTGTAAGGCATCATTGATGTTCTGACCGAGATCTGCCGAGCCGGGAAGTTCTTCGCGGTCACGAAAAACTGGAAAGGCGCGTTTCGGCACGACACCATCTCGACCATCCGTGCCGACCAGACGCTGTGGAACCCTGTAGGTCTCCAGTGCCCTGTGCAGCCAGTCACCCCAGGACTTGTCCTGATGGCTATAGCTGATGAAGGCAAAGTACTTGTACTGTCCGGGTTCTATGTTCATTGCTGTTCCAGCAGGGGTTTCACTAAAGCGTAAGCGAGTTGTTGAGTGCGCGCGTGATTTCTCGTGGCCACGTTCCTGTCCGGGAACGTTTGCTGGCTCTGTCTAAACGAACTCTTTCTGATTCAATCTTGTTTTTTTGTCTGCTGGCGTAAGCAGAAGTCGGTCTCTGGCGATAATGCTAATAACAACAGGAGTTCACAAAGAGGCCAACAGGCAACACCCTTCGACGGACACAGGGCGACCGGAACGCGAATCAGACCAGCAAGTTTTTCAAAATCTGTTGATAGATACTCGACAGCATCTCCAGATCATCACAGGCCACACATTCATTGGC
>JBFIID010000153.1:0-6449 GCA_041601415.1 Gammaproteobacteria bacterium | reverse complement strand
TGACAAAAGAGGCCGGTGAAAAGGCAAGATCTGAACTCAACAAATTAAAAATGATGTCGCCCATGTCCGCTGAGGCGACAGTTGTACGCAACTATATAGACTGGATTGTTTCAGTCCCCTGGAAGAAACGTTCCAAGATTGGTCGAGATTTGTCCGTCGCTGCGGACGTGCTGGATCAGGATCACTACGGCCTGGAGAAGGTTAAGGAAAGAATACTAGAGTACCTTGCGGTACAACAGCGCGTGAAAAAAATTAAAGGCCCGATTTTGTGTCTGGTTGGACCTCCTGGTGTCGGCAAGACTTCTTTGGGTCGCTCAATCGCACGTGCAACGAAACGTAAATTCGTGCGTATGTCTCTGGGTGGTGTTAGAGATGAGGCAGAAATTCGCGGTCATCGTAGAACCTACGTTGGTTCCATGCCGGGTAAGATTGTCCAGAATATGTCCAAAGTAGGAACCAGAAATCCGCTGTTCCTGTTAGATGAAATTGACAAGATGGCAATGGACTTCAGAGGTGATCCTGCCTCTGCATTGTTGGAAGTACTCGACCCGGAACAGAATCATGAATTTAACGATCATTACCTTGAAGTTGATTACGATCTCTCGGAAGTAATGTTCGTCACTACGGCAAATAGCATGAAGATACCCGGCCCCTTGCTGGATCGCATGGAGGTCATTCGTCTTGAAGGTTACACAGAAGACGAAAAGGTAAACATTGCACAACAGTACCTGATTAAAAAGCAGATGTCGGGCAATGGACTTAAAGAAGGTGAAGTCCATATGAGCGAAGGTGTGCTGAGGGATATCGTTCGCTATTACACACGTGAGGCGGGTGTGCGAAGTCTGGAACGCGAGATTGCGAAGATCTGTCGTAAGGTAGTGAAACAGGTGTTACTCAAACCGGTCGATAAACAGATCAAAATTACATCAAACAACCTTGAGAAATATCTGGGTGTGAAGCGTTTCCGTTATGGCCTTGCCGAAGATGAAGATCGAATTGGTCAGGTTACAGGCCTGGCATGGACCGAGGTTGGCGGAGATCTGCTGACCATAGAAGCCGCCGTTATTCCAGGTAAAGGTAAAGAAACCTACACCGGACAACTGGGCGATGTAATGCAGGAATCAATTAAGGCTGCAATGACAGTGATTAGAAGTCGGAGCCGTTTACTCGGCATTCATTCTGATTTTTATCAGAAGCGGGATGTCCATTTCCACGTACCGGAAGGTGCGACCCCGAAGGACGGTCCGAGTGCCGGAGTCGGGATGTGTACTGCACTTGTCTCGGCTCTTACCGGTATTCCGGTGAAATCCAGCGTCGCCATGACAGGTGAGATTACACTGCGCGGAGAAATTTTACCTATTGGTGGACTCAAGGAAAAATTACTGGCGGCCTTACGAGGCGGGATAAAGACTGTTTTGATTCCAGAAGAAAACAAGCGCGAACTTGCGGAGATTCCAAAGAATATTCTGCAACATCTTGAAATCAAACCCGTGCGCTGGATCGATGAAGTTCTGGAAGTTGCCTTACAGCACATGCCAGAAGCATTGCCCGATGATGGATCTGACGAAGCGGTAAAACAGGACAGCGGTGAACCGAAAGAAGAGGGCGGAGTGATTCATAGACACTAAATTAGTGTGATCTATGGCAACACAAGCGGTATCTTGCTTGACGGGCTAAGGGGCAGTTGGTATAAATGCCGGACTTCGAATTCAGCGCAGTCTGTAGCGGTCAAAAAGCTCGAGGTACGAGCTGGTATATAGCAGCAAACATGCTGGGGACATAAAACTTAGAAGGGGAATTTCCTAATGAATAAATCAGAACTTATTGATGCTGTTGCGGACTCTGCAGACATTTCAAAAGCTGCGGCTGGTCGTGCTGTTGATGCAATGGTAGATAGCATCACTGCGGCATTAAAAAAGGATGATCAGGTAACATTGGTTGGCTTCGGAACTTTCAGTGTTCGCACTCGTGCAGCACGTTCAGGTCGTAATCCACGCACAGGTGAAACAATTAAAATTAAGGCATCAAAAGTACCTGCATTTAAGCCTGGCAAAGCTCTGAAGGATGCCGTAAACTAGCGCGCTCCTTGGGTGCTTAGCTCAGTTGGTAGAGCGTCGCCTTTACACGGCGAAAGTCGGGAGTTCGAGCCTCTCAGCACCCACCAAAGATATTAGGAGCGGTAGTTCAGTTGGTTAGAATACCGGCCTGTCACGCCGGGGGTCGCGGGTTCGAGTCCCGTCCGCTCCGCCACTGATATACTAAGGCGCACCTTCAGGTGCGCCTTTTTTATTTGAGTTGTGTTGATGTATTTTTTTTCGTCATGTAGAACCGGGTTGGATCGTACTAACACTACATCCCCTGCCAATTTGTCCACGAGGTATTAGAACAATGCTAACGAGCATTCGAAATCGAGCACAGGGCTGGATCGCTGGAGTTATCATCGGGCTTATCTGCCTCACCTTCGCATTATTTGGTGTTAACAGTTATCTCAATGAAGCAGGGAATGTAGATGTTGCCGTAATTAATGGTAAGGGTGTGAGTCTCGGTAGTTATCAGGTTGCTTATACTAATTACCGTAGGCAGGTGCAGAATGTACTGGGGGATCAGGTTGATATTGCAGAATTGAATCAGGACACCCTGAAGAAAGACGCACTTGATCAACTCATCGTATCCGAACTGCTGGGACAGGTTGGTAAAGAATCGGGTATGCGCATCAGTGATGCACAGATCGCTGCCAGCATTAATGGCTTTGAGGCCTTCCAGCGTGAGGGTAGATTCGCACAGGACCTATACGAGAGAAGAACTCGTGACATCGGACTTTCTCCTAAAGGTTTTGAATTACAGATGGGTAAAGATCTGTTGAATGAACAGATAAGACTGGGCATAGCGAATAGTAATTTCGTTACTACCTCACAGGTCGAGCAGATTTCACGTATCCAGAAACAGAATCGCGATATCGGTTACACAATCATTTCCTCTGAACCATACAGGGATCAGGTTGAAGTGAGTGATGAAAAAATTGAGGCCTTTTATAAGGCCAATCTGGATGATTATCTTACCGAAGAAAAAGTTAAAGTTGCCTATATAGAGTTATCACTGGATGTGATTTCCAGCACCCTTAATGCTACTGATGAAAAACTTAAAAATTATTACGAATCCAATAAGGGTGATTTCACCATCGCTGAACAGCGCAGTGCGAACCACATCCTGATCCACGTACCGAATGACGCCAGTTCAGAAGCCGAAGAAGAGGCTCGTAAAAAGGCCCAGGATCTGGTTGAACAGGCGCGTGCGGGTGCTGATTTTGAAGAACTGGCACAGAAACATTCAGATGATGTAGGTTCCAAGGCAGAAGGTGGGGCGACCGGTTTCTTTGCCCGCGGCTTCATGGTGCCAGGTTTCGACGAAGCTGTATTTAGTATGCAGGAAGGCGAGATTTCTGAACCCGTCAAAACCACATTTGGTTTCCATGTTATTCGTCTAAACGCGGTAAAAGAAGGTGGCATCGAATCCTTTGAAGAAGCCCGTGATAAGGTCGAAGCTGCCTGGAAGCAGTCCCAATCACAGGATAAATACTTCGCACTGGCAGAAGAACTGCAGAACCTGTCCTTTGAAAATCCAGATTCACTGGAGCCCGCCAGTTCAGCATTAGGAATTGATATTAAGACCACAGATTATTTCACCGCTCGTGGTGGTGAAGGTCTGGCAGCTGAAGGTGCATTTGTTGCAGCCGCCTTCAGTCAGGAAGTGTTGAAGGAAGGTCTGAACAGTAAGCCTGTGGAACTGGGTGAAAATCGTGTGATCGTAATGCGTATAGATGATCATAAGCCGACTAGCCAGTTGAGTCTTGAGCAGGTGCGCGAAGAAGTTGTGACGGCATATACCGCGCAAGCCGCGAAAGAAATGGCGTATGCCAGAGGACGTGAAATTCTTGAGGAATTACAGTCCGGCTCCCCGATTGAGGATGTCGCCGCAAGAAATGACATCAATTGGGAGGTCAAAAAAGACGTGAGTCGAAGTGACGAATCTCTAAATCGAGCCATACTTCGAAGTGTGTTCAAGCTTGGCCGACCTGACGGAGATAAGGCATTATTTGGTGGCGTACCGATGGGCAGTGGTGATTTTGCTGTCATTGCCGTGACGGCGATTAAAGAGCCTGCAGCCGATGAGATTAAGGGCAAGTTTAAGGATGATCTGCGTAAGGATCTGGCTCAGGTGACCAATCGCACCAGCTGGAAGGATTTTGTTAATGTATTACGCGACAGTGCGAAGATAGATATCTTTAGCGAACGCCTGTAACGTTAGTTCCGGGGTGCAGTCATCGATGGTTGACTGCACCCCACACTCTTCCCCCCAGACATTCACGGAGGTCCTGAATCAATCCAGAACACCGTCGACCGCCAGTAACAATCGTCGTCCTTCCAGTGCCAGGTTTACCGCAGACAAGACAATCACCCGTGTAATCAGATTTATCTCTAAAATCCCGGCCGCGCAGATGGCCAGCAGAGTTGCAGGAATAAGGAGCGCAGCTTTGCCAACACGTCACAGCGTGTGAATATCACTTAGTGAGCTGACTTCGCTGATCACCACTGGGATGATCAGCGAAATGTTGGTCAACTTCAAAGTGCTAAGGAACAGCTCACCGATGCATGCAATGAGAGTACGGGTGAAGCGCAGAAGCAGCTACTGGCAAACCGGCAATGACGCCGGTAAGGAGTGCCAGGTCTGAATAGACTGCGTGTTTATGGGGTAGTAAATATCGATCAGGTGCTCATGCCGGTGATACTGAAACCACTGTCTACGTAGGTGATTTCACCGGTGATGGCAGAAGCCAGATCCGAACACATAAATGCCGCAACATTTCCAACATCATCAATAGTGACGTTGCGACGCAGAGGGGCATTCTGCTCGACGTAATCCAGAAAGCCCTTGAAGCCCTTGATTCCAGAGGCCGCCAGAGTGCGGATTGGACCGGCGGATATCGCATTAACGCGAATTCCTTCAGGCCCAAGACTGTGTGCCAGATAACGCACATTGGCTTCAAGGCTGGCCTTGGCAACACCCATGACATTGTAATTCGGCATGGCACGAACTGCACCGATATAACTGAGGGTCAGGATCGCACCGTTACGATTCTGCATCATTGGGCGTCCTTCCTTGGCCAGCGCGGTGAGGCTATAAGAACTGATATCCTGCGCCATAAGGAAGCCATCGCGGGTCACGGAATCGAGATATTCGCCTTCCAGTTGCTCGCGGGGTGCAAAGGCCACCGCATGAATAATAATGTCCAGACCGTCCCAGTGTTGCTGCAGGCCTTCAAACACAGCCTTTACTTCAGCATCGTTGGCGACGTCACAGGGCAGGGTAATATTGGAGCCGAGTTCCTCGGCAAATTTTTCCACACGACCCTGCAGGCGCTCATTCTGATAGGTAAATGCGAGTTCAGCACCTTCGCGGTGCATCGCTTTGGCAATGCCGTAAGCAATTGATTTGTTGCTGGCTACACCGACGATCAGGGCGCGTTTGCCGGAAAGAAAACCCATAACATCCTCCAAACAGGATAAATTTAACAGACTGGAAGTGTACAGTTTTCGAGCGCAGTTTATAATCCCGAGATAATGAGAAGAAAAAGCATCTCCCTGATTTTCTGCGCACTGACTTTATTAGGCGCATGTAGCGAATCTCCCTGGAATGATCCGTACCCGGTCAGCGATGCGGGGCTGAACATTCTGTACGATTCATTTTCCGAACGGCCCAAGCATCTGGATCCGGTTCGTTCTTACAGCGCCAATGAATATGCCTTCATTGCGCAGATCTATGAGCCACCCCTGCAATACCATTTTCTGAAACGCCCCTATGAACTGGTGCCCCTGTCCTCTGAGGGCATGCCGGAACTGTCTTACTACAATGCCGAGGAACAACGTCTTCCCGCAGATGCAAACATCGAGGATATTGCCTATTCCACATATCGGATTCGGATTAAACAGAATGTGCAATATCAGCCCCACCCGGCATTTGCCCGCAAAGATGATGGTAGTCTGCTGTATCAGGGTATGAGTGAAGAGCAGATCAGCCGAATGCATACCCTCGCGGACTTTCCGGAAACGGCTAGTCGTGAGTTGAGGGCCGATGACTTTGTCTATCAGATAAAACGCCTGGCACATCCGGCCCTGCACTCCCCCATCGGTGGCCTGATGGCGGAACATATAGAAGGAATGAAGGAATTCGCCACTGAACTTTTAGAGGCGAGGAAAGCGTTGCTGACCGAACAGGGGCCTGATGCCGAACTGGATCTACGAGATTTTGAGTTTGCTGGCGCGAAGGTGATTGATCCCTATACCTATGAGATCCGTATCCGGGGCAAATACCCGCAGTTTATCTACTGGCTGGCGATGCCTTTTTTCGCACCGATGCCATGGGAGGCGGTGGCGTTTTATCAACAGCCGGGT
>JBFIID010000152.1:0-6452 GCA_041601415.1 Gammaproteobacteria bacterium | reverse complement strand
GCTGTATTTGTGCAAAAGGATGGCTAGTCTACTCATTCTTGTCATGGCACGCACGGATAATGTGGCCCCACTGATCCCGTCTATGTCCCTGTCTAACTCTAAATCTTCTGTCAGACCTGCGTCTTTAAACTGGTTTGTGAAAAAAGGATAACGTATTTCCCAGCCCCGGCTTTCTCTGAATGCCAGCACTTCTACCTTCTCAAGCCGATCATTATTCACTACCAGACCGATCGTTATTGGCTTCTCCTTACCTATTTCTTCCAGTACCCAGGCCGTTCTGGCGTCTTTTTTCCAGTACCGCACCCGCAAAACACCCAGATCGTGATTCAGCATGTCCCGAATTTTCTCTTTCAGGTCACTCTTGATCCACAATTTGGACACCGCGGGTATTTCACCGCCGAAGGTTTCACTTAGAAATGTCTGTGGGTCAATATATGTTTCCGCCTTTAATAAAGCAGGCAAAAGACACAGACAGAAAATTAATATTCGCATATTCATCAATTAATTGCGGGGCGCAACATGCGCCCCGCGAAACGCCTTTACTTAGAAACTGTAGCCTACACCCAGGTTGAAGCCGTCATTATCATTACCACGCAGTTCACCGAACTGCTGCTGGACATCAAACTTGAACACTACACGTTCGGTTGGCCAGTAATTCAGACCTGCATCAAATTGTTCCTGTTCCGAGCCAGATGTCCCTGCCGCCAGATCCCACTGGCTATAACGTGCAAAGATACCCGCCTCACCCGGTAAACCGCCCGGTGCAGGAAAGCGATAGGAAGGCTCCAGATAAAAGCCGTACTGCTCATCATTGCCCAGTGCTGCTGGTCCGGTAACAGGCGCGCCGTCATCCAGATCCCAACGTGCTGCCAGGGCACGGAAACCCCAACCACCACGACGATAATCCACATGCGCTTCAAATAGTGTCGCGTCGATATCCAGTACACCCTGGGTGATGTCCTGCTGATACTGTGCACTCACACCTACTTCCAGCCCAGGAATACCGGTGTAACGCAGACGGCCGGTCACAGCACCATCATCCGCCGGAGCCTCGGCTACCTTCTTGCGGCCACTACGAATGGTGAACGCTGAACCACCAGTAGTTGGCGTTGACAAACCGGAATGTAGAACCACATCATAGTTCCAGCCTGGAGCGACTTCACCGTTCAACCCAATACCTGCTTCCCACCATGTCGCAGGAATAATTCTTGATTCAATATTGTTCCGCTCGACACCAAAAAAGGTTTCTGGCTCATGGGTCGGGTTAATAATACCGATAGGCAGAATATCCAGACCGGCGCGTACCCGGTGCTGGTCATTCAGGTCGAACTCGATCCAGGCCTGCTCCAGTTCGACCTCACCGGGCTTTCCATCACCGGCGAGTGAGTGCTCTACTTCCAGCTCACTGAAGAAGCGGATGTTATCTGTGAACTGGTGGCCAAAGAACAGCACGAAACGATGAAAATCCACCTCATCCTTTTCACTGTTATTGTCATCATTTTCGGTATTGTTGTAATGCAATTCACCATAGCCGCCGATGGTGGTCTTCTTGCCCCATGACCCTTGAGTTCCTGTTCCGCCTCCGGCGTGCATGGTGCTCTCAATCGCGTCGGTAGCAGCCTCTATCTTTTCTTCACTCTCTACGACCTTTTTATCAGTCACTTCAAGCTTTGCCTTCAGCATTTCGATAGTCTTCTGCTGCTCCTGGATCAACTTCCACATCTCTTCCGTACTCGGTGCAGCGGCCTGAGCAGTCGTCATACCCGTTATTGCCAGAATGGCACCCAGGGACATAGGCACCAGGTTTTTATTCACTTTCATCACTTCACTCCATATATACTAATTGATAATCATTAACATTTAACAAATCGACGTCACACTGCTACGACAGAAAAGTTCTTGGTACTACAGGGAAAAAATACTAGAGGGTGTTACAAGGTGAGCTTATCTACACATAAACTATACAAATCAACCCGTTACGACAGTGCTCGTCTTCCAGCCACTGGTCATCACATTTCGACTTCCATTCTCGTTTAGAGCCGCAAACAGTGTTTCTTCTGCATGATCCGCGCAACCACCACATTGGCTGGCAACGCCCAGGCGTTTACGCAGACATCCCATGGAAGTGGCTCCCAGCGCGACTTCTTCCTTAATGTCATTGTCTGTGACCGCATTACAGTTACATACGTACATTTCGACACCTCACCTTAAACTTGATGCTAATCATAGTAGGAATGAGAAACATTCTCAATACCTGATTCAAAAAAATATTAATCTACCGGCAAAAAATTATCCTGGCCTATGCCTACCGCACTCGCGCAGACATGCCATCTTGCCGCCATGGTTTTATACAGGGTCTTCAATGTCGGATCGGTCAAACAGGGATGCTCCGCAATTAATCGAAGTTGTCGGCTTATCCATAAAGCGGTACAGACCGACTGCTCTGATTCCTGATAGCGGGTAATGAGCAGACCCAGTCCTGCGTGCAATATCTCCAGTTCACTGACTTTTACGCTTGCTTGTTTCATGTCGTTTTTCCTCTGACCCTCACTTTATGCAAATGATAATCATTCTCATTTGTGCTGTCAACAGAAAAGATTGAATCAACTTATACCGCGCTTTGTCTGGAGTTTTTCTGGGGGGATCAGAATTGGCTAGCTGGATAAAGGCCTGCGTAAGCAGTACCTCATCCAGCTAGCCGGACGGGAGAGGAATTACATTTTTGACTGGATATAATTTTGAATGCCAACCTTGGCAACCAGACTGATCTGTGTCTCCAGCCAGTCGACATGCTCTTCTTCACTTTCGAGGATGCTGTTGAACAACTCTCTGGAGACAAAATCATCCACTGATTCACAGTAGCTAACCGCCTCTCGCAACAGGGGTAGCGCCTGATTCTCCAGATTCAGATCAGAACCCAGCATTTCTTCAACATTCTGGCCAATCATCAATTTACCCAGATCCTGCAGATTTGGCAGACCTTCAAGAAACAGAATACGCTCAACCAGCTGATCTGCGTGTTTCATTTCATCAATGGACTCTTCATATTCATGTTTGGCCAGTTCCGTGATGCCCCAGTCCTTATACATCTTGGCATGCAGAAAATACTGATTGATCGCCGTTAATTCATTACGTAGTACCTTATTCAGGAATTCAATTACTTTTTTATCGCCTTGCATAACTCAAGTTCTCCGGTAAAACAGCCGTAAACAATATGTGCCTATACTATAGCCTGTCTGGAACATTCAGATGGCAATCTGAGATCGCATTCACGGATATGCCCCTGCTTCTAGTGCATGTTACCCGTCCAGGCCAGCATTTAAATTTTTTTACAGGGAGGATCATACTATGGGTATCGGCACATATATATTTCTAGGCGTCATCACCGTCATCGCCGTCTACGCCATCACCATCTATAACAACCTGGTCAACCTTAAACACAATGTGTCAAAGGCATGGTCAAATATAGATGTTCTACTAAAACAACGCCACGATGAATTGCCAAAACTGGTTGAAACCTGCAAGCAATATATGGGCTATGAGCAGGAAACACTGGAGAAGGTGATGCTGGCCCGTTCAGCCGCTGCAAAAGCCAGAGAATCGGGTGATGTCGCAGGCGTTGGCCGTGCCGAGACACAAATGCGACTCGGGCTGGGTAGCCTGTTTGCGGTTGCAGAGGCGTACCCCGACCTGAAGGCGAATGAGACCTTCCAGCATTTACAGGCACGTATCACCAATCTGGAGAACACGATTGCCGATCGTCGGGAGTTCTATAACGAAAGTGTCAATGTGAATAATGTTCGCATTGAACAATTCCCCGACATCATCGTTGCACGTTTGATGAACTTCGGCGAACGTGACCTGCTGGAATTCAGTGACGAAGAAATCAAAGACGTGAATGTGAAAGAACTGTTCTCCTGACATGTTAATCGCGATGAACACCGCGACGGGGCTGGCCGCAAAAGTCCGCATGATGCAGCCTGCCGAATTCTGGTTCACTGCCATCGTGGTGTTAATACTCGCGCTCGTAGCCTTTGTCGCAGTGTTCATTTTTCTCTCCCGCAAACGCATGATGGAAGACATCCCCACGTCCAAAATTCGTTCTGCCGCTCAGGGCTACGTGGAACTGGATGGTATTGGCCGTCTGATGAAAGGCCCGCCTATCATCTCTCCTGTCTCACAAACACAATGCCTGTGGTATGACTTCCGAATCGAGGAATATGTAAAGTCAGGCAACAAGTCATACTGGAAAACCCTGCGCAAGGGGTCCAGTGATGAACTGTTTGAACTGGTAGATGATACCGGCGTGTGTGTAGTTGACCCGGATGGAGCAAAAGTAACCCCCTCCAGATCGGCGACCTGGTATGGTCGTTCCGCCCTGACCTCACGACCGCAACGTAATAAAAACACGCTGGGTTCGTTTGCGTGGCGAGGTTTCAGTGCCATGATGCCGCGACGGGAAGGAACCTATCGCTATACCGAGAAAATGCTCAGCAAGGATGAACCTGTCTATGCAATCGGACTGTTTAATACCGTCGGGGGGGTCGGAGGAGATTACGACCTCGACACCGATGTCAGAGAACTAACCCGCGAGTGGAAGCAGGACAGTGAGACCATCCTGTCCCGTTTCGATGCCAATAAAGACGGACAGATCGATATGCAGGAATGGGAGGCCGTACGTGAAGCCGCACGCAGGGAAATCATGAAAAAGCATGCAGAGCATCGCGCCCTGCCACCTATTCACGTCATGGGAGAGACCCATGATCGTCGCCGTCCTTATCTACTATCCGCCTATCCACAATCCGACCTGATTACACGCTACCACCGGTATGCGATTGCCCTGCTCACCAGCTTCGTCATTCTGGGCGTTGTTTTTGCGTGGATGCTGTCGATCCGATTCACCTAATCGATTTTGTCAGTACCACGACGCGGTGGTACATTAGCTCTCATCCGGGAACGCTTTCGTTCTCTTAATCTACTGCGTGTAATTCACAGCGGTAAGCTTACAGTTCAGGTACAGAATCAGTAACCATGAAAAACCCGTTGCTCGACAACAGCGGCCTGCCCGCATTCAAACAGATCAAACCCGAACATATCGAAGCTGCCATCGACTTTGTGTTGGATGACAATCGAAAGGCCATCGACAGAATCTTACAGGACAGCAAGCCCTACAGCTGGCTGAGCACCATCCAGCCGCTGGAAGATCTGGGAGAAAAGCTGAGCCGTACCTGGTCACCCGTCGGTCATCTGCACGGGGTTGCCGACAGCGAGGAATTGCGCAAGGCCTATAACGCCTGCCTGCCAAAACTCTCGACCTACTGGTCTGAACTGGGTCAGCGACAGGATCTCTATGACGCCTATCAGAGTGTTGCCAACAGCCCTGAATACACGTCTCTGGACACCGCGGCACAGAAAATCATTCAGAACTCGTTGCGTGACTTCCGACTCTCGGGTGTGGCCCTGAACGAGGCCGACAAGAGCCGCTATCGCGAGATCATGCAGCAGCTTTCCAAACTCACCACCCAGTTTGAAGAAAACGTACTCGATGCGACTCAGGCCTGGCAAAAACACATCATCGACGAAAGCCAACTCGCTGGGCTGCCCCCCTCCGCCCTGGCTCTGGCGAAACAAATGGCCGAGGCTAAAAAACTGGATGGCTGGTTGTTTAATCTCGAATTTCCATCCTATATGCCGGTGATCAGTTACGCCGATAGCCGGGAACTACGCGAGGAGGTCTATCAGGCTTTCTGTACGCGAGCATCCGATCAGGGCCCCAATGCCGGTAAGTGGGATAACACAGCGGTGATGGAGGAAATCCTCTCTCTGCGTTGTGAAGTTGCACAGTTGCTGGGCTTTGATAACTACGCAGAATATTCACTGGCCACCAAAATGGCGCGCTCCACGGAAGAAGTACTGGAGTTTCTCACCGGGCTGGCCGACAAAACGCATGCCGCTGCCCAGCAGGAATATGCCGAGCTGGAAACATATGCCTGTACAAAGCATGGGCTGGATAGCCTGCAACCCTGGGACGTCAGTTATTACTCTGAAAAATTACGCCAGGAAAAATACCAGTTAACGCAGGAAGAACTGCGCCCCTACTTCCCCGTACCGTCAGTACTCAAGGGGATGTTTTTCGTTGTTGAGCAACTCTATGGACTACAGATAAGCGCTAAAACCGATATCGAAACCTGGCACGAGGATGTGCAGTTTTTCCAGATCCACGATGAATCGGGACGCCTGCGCGGCATGTTCTATCTGGATCTGTTCGCCCGTTCCGGTAAACGGGGTGGCGCCTGGATGGATGAGTGCCTGGTACGCAAAAATTATCAGGGAGAATTGCAGATCCCGGTCGCCTACCTGACCTGTAACTTCACCCCACCCGTGGGTGATCAGCCGGCTTTGCTAACGCATAACGAAGTCACCACCATGTTCCATGAATTTGGTCATGGCCT
>JBFIID010000151.1:0-6518 GCA_041601415.1 Gammaproteobacteria bacterium | reverse complement strand
CTCGAACAGCGACTGCTCAAACAGGGTTATGCCGCCTTCGTAGAGACACTGACGGACAATCAAAAGCAGGTGTTTCGAGTCAGAATTGGACCAGAACTGTTAAAGTCCAGTGCCAATCATATGCTTGAGCAACTGGAAAAGGAAACCAAACTGAAGGGAATTGTTGTACGCTATCCATAGCAGCATGTGTGGATTTTCTATTACTAAACCTGTTCAGACCACGCGTGTGGTAGCGGAGATAATAAATTCATGTTGTGGGTAGACATTGCCATCCTGACCATCATTGGTGTATCTGCACTGATCAGTGTACTCAGAGGTCTGATTAAGGAGGTTCTGTCTCTGGTGGCATGGATCCTGGCGATCTGGGTGGGTATAACCTTCACCGAACCGGTGGCCCAGTTGTTCGTGAGCTATGTTAGCTATCCGTCTGCCCGGTTATTTCTGGCCTTTCTTGCCTTATTTATCAGCACCCTGATAATTATGGGCATTGCTAATCATCTGATCGGCAAGCTGGTGACCTCGACCGGATTGAGCGGTACCGATAGAGCTCTGGGGATTGTGTTTGGTATGATTCGCGGGGGAGCGATTGTCGCCGTGTTGGTATTGCTTGCTGGTTTTACACCCGTGCCGCAGGATCCCTGGTGGCAGGAATCTATTTTCATTGGGCATTTTCAGGATTTGGCTCTGGCCGCGCAGCCGTATTTGCCGGAAGAGATAGCTGAGCACCTCTCTTATTGAGTGTGTTCTGAGGTAGTTGGTCATGTGTGGAATTTTAGGTATTGTCGCCAAGCAAAGCGTAAATCAGGCCCTGTTTGATGGTTTAACCGTGCTGCAGCATCGAGGACAGGATGCCGCCGGAATAGTGACCTATGATGAGGGGCGTTTTCATTTGCGAAAATCCAATGGTCTGGTGCGGGATGTTTTCCACACCCGGCATATGGTCAACCTCAAGGGTAATATGGGCATTGGTCATGTTCGCTATCCTACCGCGGGTTGTTCATCTTCCGCAGAAGCCCAACCGTTTTATGTGAATTCCCCCTATGGCGTGACGCTCGCGCATAACGGCAACCTGACCAATGCCGATAGTCTCAAGGAACAGCTGTTCAGGGACGACCTGCGTCACCTGAACACCGATTCAGATTCAGAAGTCCTGCTCAATATCTTCGCCCATGAGCTTCAACGCACAGGTAAATTACGTATTGATGCCGACGACATCTTTAATGCCGTTGCGAATCTGCACAAACGTTGCAAAGGCGCCTATGCCGCGATTGCCATGATCACCGGACTGGGTATCCTAGGTTTCCGTGACCCTCTGGGTATTCGTCCTGCCGTTTTCGGCAAGCGTGAAACTGATCAGGGCACCGAATACATCATTGCCTCTGAAAGTGTAGCGATTGATGTGCTGGGTTATGAACTGGTTCGGGATATCAAACCGGGTGAAGCGGTGTTCATTTCCGCCGATGGCGAATTACACACGCGTCAATGTGCGGAGAAACCGTCATACGCGCCCTGTATCTTTGAATATGTTTATCTCGCCAGACCTGATTCGATCATTGACGGCATCTCGGTACACAAGGCGCGTATGCGTATGGGAGAAACTCTGGCAGAAAAGATCATGCGTGAGCGTCCGGATCACCAGATCGATGTGGTGATGCCGATCCCGGATACCAGTCGAACTGCGGCCCTGCAACTCGCCAATGATCTCGGGGTTAAATATCGGGAAGGATTTATCAAGAACCGCTACATACCACGAACCTTTATCATGCCGGGGCAGAGTCAACGCAAGAAATCGGTTCGCCAGAAACTGAATGCCATGGAACTGGAGTTCCGGGATAAGAATGTACTCCTGGTCGATGATTCCATCGTGCGTGGCACCACCTGCAGTCAGATTATCCAGCTGGCACGAGAGGCGGGCGCCAAACAGGTTTACTTTGCATCCGCCGCGCCGCCTGTGCGGTTTCCGAATGTCTACGGCATTGATATGCCAACAGTGCATGAACTGATTGCATACAATCGAACAGAGCAGGATGTTGCAGAACTAATCGGTGCAGACTGGCTGATCTATCAGGATCTGGATGCGCTGATTGAATCCGCAGAAAAAGGCAACCCGGCTATCAGTCAGTTTGATACATCCTGTTTTTCGGGAGAGTACATTACCGGTGATATCAACGCGCTTTATCTGGAGCAATTAGAGGAGATGCGTAATGATGACGCCAAGTCTGAGCGTGAAAATCAGGTGCCTGATTCTGTTATCGACCTGCATAATACGGCCTGATTGACAGGCGTATGCGAATTTCTTAGTCTTGCTTCCTGTAACAGCGCCGATTTGAGATCAGCTTGCGGGCGCTATAAAAATGTAGCTAAAGCGAGCATGCCTGCTTTAGCGATAGCTGATGCGGGTTTTTTTTTGCCTGCTCTATCGATACTTAAGCTACTTCCGGCGACCACAGGTTGAACAGAATGAATGATAAAAAAGCACACAGACAGGCACTTGCGACTCGAGCAATTCGTACCGGGCACGAGAGAACTCGGGAGGGTGAGCACAGTGAGCCGATATTCCTTACCTCCAGTTTTGTGTTTGATAATGCGGCACAGGCGGCCGCTCGTTTTGCCGGTGAAGAGCCGGGGAACATCTATTCCCGCTTTACTAACCCGACGGTAAGAGCCTTTCAGGAACGACTCGCAGCACTGGAAGGTGCGGAGTATTGTGTCGCTACATCCTCGGGTATGAGCGCTATTCTCAGCACCTGTATGAGTTTGTTGAAAGCCGGTGATCACATCGTTTCGTCGCAGAGTGTTTTTGGCACGACGGTGAGTCTGTTCAACAGTGTGTTGCCGAAGTTTGGCGTGCAGACGAGTTTTGTTGCCCTGACCGACTATGCGGCCTGGGAAGCTGCCATCACCCCGGCTACACGTTTCCTGTTTCTGGAAACGCCATCAAACCCATTGACCGAGGTCGCGGACATTCGACGTCTGGCCGAGTTGGCGCATGCCCATGACTGTTTGCTGGTGGTCGATAACTGCTTCTGCACCCCTGCGTTGCAGCAACCCATTTCATTAGGGGCCGATCTGGTCATTCACTCCGCCACCAAATATCTGGATGGACAGGGGCGCTGTATCGGTGGTGCCGTGCTGGGTAAACGCGACCTGCTGGAGCAGGATGTGTTTGGCTTCCTGCGCACTGCCGGCCCGACCATGAGTCCATTTAATGCCTGGGTCTTCCTGAAAGGACTGGAGACACTGAAGTTACGGATGCGCGCTCATTCCGATTCTGCCATGCAGATCGCCACGTGGCTGGAATCCCAGCCGGGTATCTCGCACGTCTACTATCCCGGTCTGGCATCGCATCCACAACACCCACTGGCGGTGCAACAACAATCCGGTTTTGGTGGCATTGTTTCTTTTGAGCTGGACGCAGGTCAGGCCGCCGCCTGGAAACTGATTGACGCGACTCAGGTCTGCTCCATCACGGCCAATCTGGGTGATGCGAAAACTACCATTACACATCCGGCGACCACCACACACTGGAAACTGACGGATGAAGAAAAGATCGCCAGCGGTATTTCTCCCGGCCTGGTGAGACTTTCGGTGGGGCTGGAAGATGTGGGTGATCTGATCGAGGACCTGGAGCATGGTCTCGTATAAGCCGGGACTATTGCCTGATAGTGAACTGAGAGTTACCTGACAGATATTGCCTGTCTCGAACCACGCGTGATACAGTCAAAGATTGCGCGTGGAATACGCGGCTTGGTGAGTTTCCGGGAATCCTTTTCCCACTGGGGTACTCGCCTGAATAATAACAATATTAATAAAACGCATCGCCAAAAAGGCGCTGTAGAAAAATAAAATAAAGTACCTGTCAAATACCATAATCGGAGGAGAAACCACTATGGCTGGACGTAATTTTCTGTACATCCCAGGCCCAACTACGATACCCCGTCGTATCCAGAATGCGATGAACATCGAACAGGAAGATATGCGCGCTGCAGACCTTCCTGAGTTCACCAAGCCACTCTACGAGGACATGAAAAAGGTCTTCAAAACGGAAACCGGACGGGTCTTTATCTATCCCGCTTCTGGCACCGGTGGCTGGGAATCAGCAATCACCAACACCCTTTCACCGGGTGACAAGGTGCTGGCATCAGGCTTCGGACATTTCAGTAATCTGTTCATCGACTGTGCACAACGTCACGGCATGGATGTGCAGGTTGTTGAAGTCGACTGGGGCGAAGGTGTGCCGGCAGAGAAGTTTGCCGAAATCCTGGCCGCTGATACCAAGCATGAAATCAAGGCTGTATTTGCCACACAGAACGAGACCGCCACGGGTGTTGCCAGTGATATTCCCGCAGTTCGTAAGGCGATTGATGCCAGCAATCATCCGGCACTGTATTTTGTAGATACCGTGAGTGGTCTGGCCTCTCTGGACTTCCGCATGGATGAATGGGGTGTCGATCTGGCTATCGGAGGATCACAGAAGGGCCTGATGCTACCAACGGGTCTTGGTATTGTTTGTGCCAGCCAGAAGGCACTGGAAGCCAATAAGACCGCCTCCTGCCCACGTTGTTTCTTTGACTGGGGCGACATGATCAAGACCAATGACCTGGGCTATTTCCCGTATACGCCGCCGATGAATCTTCTGCGAGGTCTGCGTGAATCCATGGACATGTTGTTTGAAGAAGGTCTGGAAAATGTCTTTGCCCGCCACACCAGAATGGCCAAAGCAGTACGTGCAGCGGTTAATGCATGGGGCCTGAATCTGGTCGCTTGCGAAGAAAAATGGTACTCAGATACCGTCAGCGCCGTCTACGTACCGGAAGGTTTCGATGGTAATGAAGTGGCCCGTGTGGCCTACCGTCGATACAACCTGGCTCTTTCAATCAGTCTGGCCAAGATTCAGGGTAAGGCGTTCCGCATCGGTCATATGGGTGATCTGAATGAACTCATGTTGCTGACACCGCTTGCCGGTGCTGAGATGGCGATGAAAGACGTCGGTATTCCAATTGAATTGGGTAGCGGTGTTGCCGCAGCTCAGGAATACCTGATTTCGACCGCCAGCGATCGGTTCGAAGCTTAAAAAATAAAATATAAAAAAACGACAAAACACCCGGTATCTTCCGGGTGAATTTTGCGTGCTGTTGTATCCATAGAAGATACAACAAGGAGAATACAATATGAGCTTTACTCAATATGAGCAGGCAACCCCTCGCCTGCAGCGTAGTGAACTGGCTGTGCCCGGTTCAAATCCCGGAATGTTCGAAAAAGCGGCTAAAAGCGACGCCGACTACATCTTTCTTGATGTAGAAGATGCTGTGGTTCCAGATGATAAGGAACAGGCCCGCAAAAATATCATTGAAGGATTAAATGATATCGACTGGGGTAACAAGACCATGTCGGTGCGAATCAACGGTCTCGATACCCATTACATGTATCGAGATGTGGTCGATATCCTGGAGCAGGCCGGTAACAAGCTGGACACCATTCTGATCCCGAAGGTGGGAACCGCGCAGGACGTTTATGCGATAGACATGATGGTGACCCAGATTGAAACTGCAATGGGTCTGAAAAAGAAAATCGGTCTGGAATGTCTGATCGAAACTGCCCTTGGTGGCGCCAATGTGTTCACCATAGCCCAGGCCAGTCCGCGTCTTGAAGCCTTTCATTTCGGGGTGGCTGATTATGCCGCCAGTCTGCGTTCGCGGACCACGGTCATCGGTGGCCTGAATCCGGATTACGTCTGTGCCGGTAATCCAGCCGATCAATGGCATGCCGCCCAGGTTCAGATGTTGACCGCCTGCCGTGCCTATGGTCTGCGTGCGATTGACGGCCCATTCGGTGATTTCAGTGATCCCGACGCGTTCCGTGAAGCCGCCAGACGTGTAGCTGCACTGGGCTATGAAGGCAAATGGGCCATACATCCATCACAGATTGAGCTGGCGAATGAAGTCATGTCTCCACCCGAAGCCGAAGTAAACCGCGCCCGTCGTGTACTTGAAGCCCTCGAAGAAGCGGCAAAGGCAGGCAAAGGTGCTGCACAGCTGGACGGCAAGATGATCGACATTGCTTCCGAGCGAATGGCTCGAAATGTCATCGCACAGGCCGATCAAATAGCTGCCAAAAGCTAGACCGCAAAAGAACAAGAGGAGAATTGCTGTGGAAATTCATGAATATCAAGGTAAGGAATTACTGGCCGAGTTTGGTGTGGGACTGCTTAAAGGTGGTCTCGCCTACAGCCCGGAACAGGCCGTCTATCGCGCCAAGGAAATCGGCGGCGATGTCTGGGTTGTGAAGGCCCAGATCCATTCTGGCGCACGTGGTAAGGCTGGCGGCATCAAGATCTGCAAGACCGATAATGAAATCTGGTCAGCGGCAGATGAACTGTTGGGTAAGCGGCTGGTAACCCATCAGACCGGCCCACAGGGTAAGCTCGTGCATCGCCTGTATGTAGAAGGGGGGTGCGATATAGATCGGGAAATTTATCTTGGCTTCGTACTCGATCGTGCAACCGAAACCGTGATGGT
>JBFIID010000150.1:0-6554 GCA_041601415.1 Gammaproteobacteria bacterium | reverse complement strand
CAATAGCCGTATTGCACAGGACATCCTCATCACTCATGAACCGAAAGAGGCCAGGAAGGGCGGTAAAAAGGCTAGCAAAAAGGGCGGTAAAAAGGGCGAGAAGAAGCAGGGCCACGGTGCACGGCATGGGATGATTGTGGTGGTGGAGATCATTAACCAGCCGGACAAGCGCCGCCAGCCGATGGGCAGGATTGTTGAGGTAATGGGAGAACACATGGCGCCAGGAATGGAGATCGATGTGGCGATTCGTGCCCATGGTCTGCCGCTGGAGTGGCCTGAAGAGGTAGATGCACAGATCGCGGGGATCTCTGCGGAGGTCTCTGAAAAAGACAAGAAGGGCCGCGAGGATCTGCGAGAGCTGCCACTGGTAACCATTGATGGTGAAGATGCGCGTGATTTTGATGATGCGGTTTATTGCGAACGCACTCAGCAGGGCTGGCGTCTGCTGGTCGCTATCGCCGATGTGTCCCACTATGTGAAACCCGATAGCGCACTCGACATTGAGGCGGAGAGCCGTGGTAATTCGGTGTATTTCCCGGACCGCGTGATTCCGATGCTGCCGGAGATCCTGTCCAATGGCCTGTGTTCATTGAATCCGCATGTTGATCGCCTGTGCATGGTCTGTGAGATGCAGCTGGACGAGGATGCGAATGTCATTTCTTCGCGTTTCATGTCTGCCGTGATGTGTTCAGCCGCACGCCTGACCTACACACAGATGGCAGCGATGGTGGTGGATAAGGACAGGGCCTTACGTGCAAAACATGACAAGGTAGTTTCGCACCTTGATGACCTCTATGCGCTTTACCTGTTGTTCCGCAAACGGCGTGAGGCGCGCGGTGCAATCGACTTTGATACCACTGAAACGCGCATCATCTTTGGACAGGAACGCAAGATAGATAGCATCGTACCGGTGATCAGGAATGATGCGCATAAGTTGATTGAGGAATTCATGGTGGCTGCCAATGTGGAGACCGCGCGACATCTTGAAAAGCACAAGATGCCCACCCTGTATCGGATACATGAGCCACCCGGTGCCGAAAAACTGCAGGATCTGAGGGAATTTCTGGCCGGACTGGCGCTGAGTCTGGGGGGCGGCGACAAACCACAGCCACGAGATTTTGAAAAACTGATCAACGCCACTCGAGAACGCGAGGATGCACATCTGATCCAGACAGTCTTGCTACGCAGTATGCGCATGGCGGTGTACAGCCCCGATAACGTGGGGCATTTCGGTCTGGCGTTCGATGCCTATGCCCACTTTACCTCGCCAATTCGGCGTTACCCTGATCTACTCGTGCATCGCGCACTGAAACATCTGATCGCAGGCAAAGCCGCTGGCAGTTTTGCGTATAGCAGGGATCAGATGACCGTCCTCGGTGAACATTGTTCGATGACCGACCGGCGTGCGGATGAGGCCACCCGCGACGCGGTAAGCTGGTTAAAGTGTGAATATATGCTGGACAAGATTGGTGATGAATTCAGTGGCGTGATCTCGGCGGTGACTGGATTTGGTATCTTCGTTGAACTGGATGAGATTTTTGTCGAGGGCCTGGTGCATGTGACCTCTCTGGGGCACGATTACTACCGCTTCGATCCGACCAAACACCAGATGGTGGGTGAGCGTTCCGGTAGTGTTTATCGACTCGGTGGTCGGGTTCGGGTGACGGTGATGAGGGTCGATCTGGACGAAAAGAAGATCGATTTCAAGATCAGCGAGTCAGCCCCTGTGAAGAAAACCCGCCGGAAAAAGAAAAAATAGATCATGGCCAAAACCGAACTCTCCTATGGCATTCATGCCTGTCGGCATCTGCTGGAAAGCAATGCCGAAAATATCGTTGAAGTCTGGGCCCAGCAGGACACCCGTGGACAGGGCCTGAAGGAACTGCTGCAGTCTATCGAGCAGGCAGGACTGTCGATCCAGTGGGTGCAGCGTAAATCACTGGAAAAAATGGCGGAAGGGGGAAGGCATCAGGGTATCGCGATGCGCAGCAAGGCACGCAAGGTACTGGATGAAAACGATCTGGAAGACCTGCTGGAGCGTTCAGAAAAGACGCCGTTTCTGTTGATTCTGGATGGTGTACAGGACCCCCATAACCTGGGTGCCTGTTTGCGCACCGCCGATGCGGCGGGTGTTCTGGCGGTCATCGTGCCGGTGCACCGTGGGGTAGGGATTACCTCCACCGTGCGAAAGGTCGCTACCGGTGCGGCGGAAAGTGTGCCCTTGATCCAGGTGAATAATCTGGCCCGCTTGCTGGACTTATTGAAACAGCGTGGTATCTGGTTGATAGGGACCGCTGGTGAGGCCACAACCTCGCTGCACGAGCAGGATCTGACCGGGCCGCTGGCGCTGGTAATGGGCGCCGAGGATAAGGGCATGAGGCGTCTTACCCGCGAGGCCTGTGATGCTCTGATTCATATTCCCATGCAGGGCGTGGTAGAGAGCCTGAATGTCTCTACAGCGACAGCCGTATGCCTGTATGAAGCCGTGCGGCAGCGATTGAAGACCTGATTTGATAGCAAAATTGAAGTCTTGATGCGAATCGCATAGAATACGCCGCCTGCCGAGTCTGGCAGCTACAATTTGGAAATATCTCCTTGCCTTACCGCATGAATTTACGGAAGGCTGAATAAACCGAAAGAGAGAGCATATGAGACACTATGAAGTCGTGTTTCTGGTCCATCCGGATCAGAGCGAGCAAGTTCCTGCCATGATCGAGCGTTACCGCGCTGTGATCGAAGCCAGCGAAGGCAAGATTCACCGCCTTGAAGACTGGGGCAGACGCCAGCTGGCATACCCAATCAACAAACTCTACAAAGCCCACTACGTGATGATGAATATCGAATGTGGTGCGGACGAACTCAATGAACTGAACAGCCTGTTCCGTTTCAATGACGCGGTGATTCGTAACCTCGTTATCAAGCGTGATGCAGCCGTGACAGATACCTCCCTGCTGGCCAAGAGTGAAGAAGAAGAACGCGGTAAGCGCAGCTCAGATAGCCGTGATTCAGACACCAGTGAAACTGCTGAAGATTCCAGCGATAAGTCTGCAGAAGACGACGCTGATGACAGCGACGAAACTGAAGCAAAGGCTGAAGAGGCTAGTGCATAAACAGCGTTGACGGCTTTGGCTATCAACCCGGGAATTATTGAGGAAAAACATCATGTCACGTTATTTCAGACGTAAAAGATATTGCAAGTTTACCGCCGAAGGTGTGAGCGAGATCGATTATAAGGATCTGGCAACCCTGAAGGCCTATGTCACCGAGAGTGGTAAAATTGTACCGAGCCGCATTTCTGGTACCAAGGCCAAGTATCAACGTCAGCTGTCGACCGCCATCAAGCGCGCTCGCTATCTGGCCCTGATTCCGTACTGCGATTCACACTGATTACTAAAACGAGGGTAGCGCAGTGCGTGCACTAGCTGCTGCCATTATGGCCAGTCGCTATCAGGCGGCTGGGATCATAAGCCTGACCGGATTACTCGCGTTTTATGTGCCGCCACTGACCACCATCAGTGGTGCCGCAATGGCCCTGGTAGCCTTAAGGCTGGGACCTGTTGGCGCGATGCCCGTGTTGGGCATGGCAATACTGATTACCGGCGTGGTGAGCAGCATCCTGTTGGGGAATCCGCTTCTGGGCGTGATTACCCTGCTGGTAACGTGGCTACCTGCGATGTTAAGTGCACGTGTACTGCGCACTTACGCCAACCAGACAGCCTTGCTGATTGCTGTGGCCCTGTTTGCGGCGGTGTTCGCACTCGGCCTACGCTTCTATACAGGGGATGTTGCGGCCTGGTGGCAGGAAATACTCGGGCCCGCAGTTGACACCATGCTCTCGGACATGGATGCGGAGAAGAAGGCCGGTATTATCGAGCAGGTATCGGTACGCTTGAACTCGTTTTTTGCAGCGGTATTGATGATCAATTACATGTTGATCATGTTACTGGGCAGGTGGTGGCAGGCACTGCTGTATAACCCCGGGGGCTTTAGAGAAGAGTTCTGTTCGCTAGGTCTTCCCAGAGAAGCAATGCTGATTGTTTTAATTATTGGCGGTCTGGCAGGTATGAATCCGGAATATAACTATTTCGATGACCTGCTTTATATCGTCGTGATGATGTTCATGTTTCAGGGACTTGCGGTGACGCACAGTGTGGTCAAAAGCCGCAATCTGCACCGCACGGTCCTGATCATTACCTATGTGCTACTGGCACTGGCATCGTCGCTAATGGTTTTTTTACTGGCTGGTTTAGGGATGTTAGACAGTTTGCTGGATATCCGCAGACTGCGACGCTCAGAATCGCCGCATTAACAAATTTGAATGTGAAACAGGTTGGTGAGGTAGACGAGATGGAAATAATATTACTTGAAAAGATTCACAAGCTGGGCGAACTCGGTGACAAGGTTAATGTTCGTTCAGGTTATGGTCGTAATTTTCTGATTCCTGGTGGCAAGGCTGTACCAGCGACAGAAAAAAATGTGGCCAAATTTGAAGCCGAGCGTGCCGAACTTGAAAAGGCTCAGGCAGCAGCTCTGGCTGCGGCTCAGGCACGTGCCGGGAAACTGGGCGAACTGTCCGTGACGATCACCAGTAAAGCCGGCACCGAAGGCAAGCTGTTTGGTTCTATTGGTACCGCTGATATTGCCGAGGCGATTACTGCCACCGGTAATGAAATTGAGAAGAAAGAAGTACGTCTGCCTGAGGGTGCGCTGCGTGCTGTCGGTGACTATGAGGTCGACCTGCATCTGCATGCAGATGTGAACGTTAGCGTCAAACTGACGATTGTTGCCGAAGAGATCCAAGAGTAAGATTTACCGTTATTCATTGCGACACTGGCTCACGCAGTTTGCTGCGTGAGCCAACTCGGCGACTGTCCGATCAGCGGAAACAGTGCTGGGACGAATCTACGGATAGCTTATGCTTGCTTGGTCTTGCCCAGAGCGGCAACCGGATCACCTAAAGATAAACTTCTATTCCTCAGCAATCAGCTGCTGGAAGGGTCACTACATGCCCACCAGTCTTCGTGCTAAAGGCAGAGAACACTGATATGTCACTGCCCGATTATATTCCCGATCAAAGCACCGAAAACCTCAAGGTTCCACCTCATTCCATAGAAGCAGAACAGGCCGTGCTTGGCGGGCTGATGCTGGATAATGAGGCCTGGGATACGGTCACAGAACGCCTTACCGAAGGCGATTTCTACCGCAAGGATCATCGTCTTATCTTCAGGAGTATCGAATCACTGGTGCGTGATGAGAAGCCCTGTGATGTGGTGACCCTGTCGGAATGGCTGGACAGTAATAATTATCTCGACCAGGCCGGCGGCCTGTCCTATCTCGCAACCCTGGCAGAAAACACCCCAAGCTCAGCCAACATAGCCACCTACAGCAATATCGTGCGCGAGCGTTCGGTGCTGAGACAGATGATTCGAGCGGGTACCGAGATCTGTAATTCGGGTTATAACCCCGAAGGGCGAAAGGCCGAGGATATCCTCGATGAGGCAGAACGCAAGGTGTTCGAGATAGCCGAGCAGCAGTCCAGGGGGCGCAAGGGCTATGTCGATATCAAACGCCTGCTGACCGGAGCTCTGGAGCGCATAGACCAGCTCTACCATTCTGACAGTGGCATCACCGGAGTCTCTACTGGTTTCGCTGATCTGGACGGTAAGACCTCCGGCCTGCAGAAATCCGATCTGGTCATCGTGGCCGGACGCCCATCGATGGGCAAGACCGCCTTCGCTATTAACATCGCCGAACATGTGGCGATTGCCGGTCAATTACCGGTGGCGGTGTTCAGTATGGAAATGCCGGGTGAACAACTGGTGATTCGTATGCTGTCTTCATTGGCGCGCATCGATCAGCATCGGGTTCGTACCGGACAGCTGACAGATGATGACTGGCCACGCCTGTCTTCCTCGGTGGGTATTCTGGAAAACGCCAAGCTGTTTATTGACGATACACCGGCCCTGACGCCGGGTGAATTACGTACCCGCTGTCGACGCATCGCCCGAGAGCATGGCCTGGGTCTGATCGTCATTGATTACCTGCAATTGATGCAGACCAGTGGTTCGAGCGAAAACCGTGCCACCGAGATCTCGGAGATCTCACGTGGTCTGAAATCCCTGGCCAAGGAGTTGAATGTGCCGGTGATTGCCCTGTCCCAGCTAAACCGAAGTCTGGAACAACGCCCTAACAAGCGTCCGGTGATGTCCGATTTGCGTGAATCAGGCGCTATCGAGCAGGATGCCGATGTGATTATCTTCATCTATCGGGATGAGGTGTATGACGAGGAGAGTGTCGATAAGGGGGTTGCCGAGATCATCATCGGCAAACAGCGTAATGGTCCTATCGGCAAGGTGCGCCTTGCCTTCCTCGGCACCTACACCAAGTTCGAAGATCTCATCCAGGACCCCGGCTATGGGGGTTATTCGGGTGACTATGAATGAGTCGTCCAGCAACGGTCATCATTGACCTGCCTGCGCTTCAATCTAATTATCAAACCATTCGTCGCCTCGCCAGCGCACAGAAAATGATGGCGGTGATCAAGGCCGATGCTT
>JBFIID010000149.1:0-6568 GCA_041601415.1 Gammaproteobacteria bacterium | reverse complement strand
GTTGGTACGTTGATCTACCCCGATCCGCCGGTATTCACCATCTACCATGCTATCGGAAAAAGACATGGTTCAAGCCTGTCAATTGACGAGATCGCATTACGGTTCACCGCTGCCTACACAAAGTATTTTACTGGCGAGAAGTCTGGCAACTTGTGTACCTCCGAAGCACAGGAGAAGCAACGCTGGCAGGCTGTCGTTGATCACATTTTCGGGCTAGACATTAGCGTGAACACAGGGCTCTTTAACGAACTCTGGTCACATTTCTCTGTCGCTGAACACTGGAAGGTGTATGCCGATATAAGACCTGTGTTTGAATCACTGATCAATAACAGTATTTATGTAGGTATCGCGAGTAATTTTGACGCCAGACTTGTTCACATCTGCAGTCAACATTTCCCAAATATATCAACCGAGCACATTTTTTACTCTACCGAGCTGGGCTATTCGAAGCCGCATATACAGTTCTACAAGTCGATTGAACAGCATTTCAGTGATCCGCAACTGGAGTTCACCATGGTAGGCGATGATTACGACAATGATATTGTCGGCGCGCAAAACGCCGGCTGGAAGGCGATACACAGAAATGACTTCGCTAATGCCCTGAACCCGTCCTGACCATCCATGTCGCATTTATAAGCAAGTGACTAACCGCTGTTTGCTGCCTCATCATCCAGCATCTGCGACTTCTCATTCATCAGGTCACGATAGCGTGATGATTTTCCTACATCTTCATAAACAGGATCGCCAAACTCGTCTTCCGTGATTACTCGACTGCCTCTGACGTAGGGTATTGCTTCCTCAATCTCATCGAGGGCAGAAGAAATAATGTCTGTCACAATCTGCTCCTGGCTGATGCCCGGATACAACTCCTGTAATGCGAGTATACCCGCCACATCTCTTGTCGTGAGCTGAACGCTGACCTGTTTTACAGTTTTTTTACTGCGCGCCTTGCTCTCCCACTGTTCAATCAAATCCCTCATCTTGTTCATATCGTTGCCTTCTATTGAAATAACTCAGAAAAGTATAGACACGAACAGATGACCTTGCCTTAGAAGAGCGGGCGTTTTGTGAAGTAGCTCAGAAATAGTACCCACTACTTCTATCTCTATTGCCTACGGGTAAAACCCTGGTAACCGACTTCAATCATGAAATCAAAGCTTATCAGCGGTTTTCATGCCCAGGGATCTGATAGTGTTCGCCGGTAATAACTGCTCAACAGGCACTGGCTTACCAATCCCGTAGCCCTGCGCATAGTTAACACCAATCTCCCTGAGCATTCCCTTAATTTCGTCATTTTCAACGAATTCAGCAATGGTTTTCATGCCCATGACCTGACCTATTTCGTTAATTGACTTAACCATTGCGCGATCAATGGGGTCGTGAACGATGTCTTTTACAAACATGCCATCAATCTTTAAATAATCTACTTCGAGGTTCTTCAGATAACCGAAAGATGACAGACCACTACCGAAATCATCCAGGGCAAAGCGGCAGCCCATCACCTTCATTTTAGAGATGAAAACGGTGGCGACACTCAAGCTTGCTATCGCTGCCGTCTCAGTGATTTCGAAACATATTTTCCCGGGAGGGATCGGTGAAGACCTGAGTTTACTGATAACAAAATTCTGGAAATCACTTTCTGCCAGTGATTGCCCAGACAAATTGATCGCAACACTTTCAATCCTTTCCAGCAACTGCGGCTGTGACTCCAGGAAGTCAAAGCTTTTATTAATCACCCACCGATCGATTTTTGACATCAAAGTGTAGCGTTCTGCGGCGGGCAAAAAAGCCCCGGGGGGGATCGTGTTACCGTCTTCACCCAGCATTCTGACCAGCAATTCATAGTGCTCGCCCGAGTTGTTATCAAGTGACACAATGGCCTGTGCATACAGGCAAAAACGGTCCTGTTCTAATGCTTGATTGATACGATTCACCCATTGCATCTCTCCATGTCGCTGGGTGATCTCTGAGTCCTCGCAGTTATAAACATGGATTCTATTGCGCCCCATATCCTTGGCGACATAACATGCGGCATCTGCGCTCTTCAACAACTCGGTCATATTAGGAGGCACATCAGCGAGTGAGACGACACCAATACTGACACCCACTGAAAAACTGTAACCTTCCCAGGAGAACTGGTAATCCTGTAAGGCCTCTAGCACCGATGTCGCAGCCCGCTGCGCGTCTTTCAGGGAACAATGCTCCATCAGAACCCCAAATTCATCACCGCCTAATCGGGCCAGCGTATCTCGTTGTCTAACGGTCTTTTGTAACAGCGTAGCGATCTGGCGTAACATCTCATCACCCGCCGTATGACCACAGGTGTCATTGACTACCTTGAACTGGTCTAGGTCCATATAACACAGTGCATGTTCATAGCTGTTATGAGGCGCGGTTAGCAACAACCTGTCTATTCGACGTTCAAACTCCCGACGGTTTATCAGTCCGGTCAACAGGTCATGTGATGCCTGGTAACTTAACTTCTCGGTCAATTCGTATTCATGGGTTACATCATCCTGGATACAGATAAAGTGGGTCACCACATCCTCTGAATCCCTGACGCCCGAGATGGAATTTCGTGCCCAATATAAGCTGCCATCTTTTTTACGATTGTGGAACTCACCCTTCCATTCACCACCTGTTGATATTGTGTGCCAGAGATCCGCATAGACGGCTTGTGGACTCTCACCCGATTGTAAAAACCGGGGATTCTTACCAAGCACTTCTTCTCGGCTATACCCCGTTGTTTCATAAAACCTGGGGTTCACATATTCTATCTGGCCGTCAACATCTGTGATTATCACTGCGGAAGAACTTGCTTCAACCGCACGTGACAGCTTCAGTAATGATTGCTCTGTTCGTTTGCGCTCGGTGATATCAACGGTGATACCCAGCAAACGATCAACCTTGCCCTGTGCATCGCGAATAGGGACGAAGTTTGAACTAAAATACTGGTCTGTCTTGCTACGAAACTCAAATTCCCTGTACTCACCCGCAAGGGCCGATGTGAGCAGGCCAGCTACTCGTTGCTTATCTTCATCACAGACGGTATTCAGATACGGCACGCCGACAATAACGGTTTCATCCTCTTCCTTGATCATTGCCAACCCGGCGCGATTCATCGAAATGAACCTGCCATCCTGGTCAATTTGATGAATACAATATGGTGAAGACTCTACAAGGGTGCGATATTTTTCTTCACTCTGTCGTTGCGATTCCTGCGCCTGAATTCGCTCCGTGATATCACGGTTCACACCAATAATACCGATGGCCTTACCACTGTCATCGCGTAAAAAGGAGACGGCACATTCGATTGAATAGGTACTTCCATCCTTGCGGAACAGCTCAAAATTAACGGTCATGGCCTGACCCGCTCCTTCTTCACCACTCAACTCACGCTTCATTTCCCGTTTGAACAATGCACTCATCTCTGCCAGTGAAGAAGCTGTCATCGTCTCTTCCAGTGGTTGTGCCAGTTTCTCCTCAACGGTGAAGCCACTTAAGCGTTCTACAGAAGGGCTGATATAGGTGAGATTCAAATTCATATCCCGCACCCACACCACATCGCTAACATTTTCAGCCAGCAGCCGATACTTTTCCTCTGACCGACGCAGGCTATCTTCGGCCTGTTGACGGGCGGTAATATCAAGAACCGCCGTGACTCGTACCTGCCGATCCTGATAGACAATCATTCTGCCGCGAAACTCTGCCGGAAACTGTTCGCCATTCTTGCGTTGAGCTATTGCCTCATAACGATCTTCATCGCAGGACTTTATTTTTTCTAACACCAGCGCTCTTGATTGTTCTGCAATCCAGACCATACAGTCCTGCCCGACAGCTTCTTCAAGGCTGTAACCGAACATCTTTTCTGCCGCAATATTCTGGCTGACACAAACCCCGTTTTCGGCAATGAATACCGCTTCGAACCCTGCATCAGCGAGGGATCTGAATCGCGCCTCACTTTCAAGCAGGTTTAACTCGTCTATCTTTCGTTGAGTAATGTCCTGAACCACGCCTCGAACTTTGGATATTCTCCCGAATTTGTCTCGTATCTGCTCTGCCTGACATTCCACCCAACGCGTCTCCCCATTCGGACGAATTACGCGGTATTGCATGTTGTGTCGACACCCTTCTTGCACCACACGTTGCAGAGATTCCAGAACCGTATCCCTGTCCTCGGGATGTAATAGGGTCGCGAGTTTCGCAGGCCCCACATCATCGGTGTAGTCGATGCCGAATATGCGGTAAATTTCTGCCGACCAGATGGCCTTCATACTCTCCGGATCCAGCTCCCAGTTGCCCACGTGTGCCAGCGACTGTGCCTCTTCGAGCAAGCTTCTACTGCTCTTAAGCTTCTCCTCGGCCCTGGTACGCAGATCTATCTCATGCTGTAACTTCCTGTTCCAGAGCAGGATTAGAAACAGAATAACTAAAAAAGTGACTCCTACCTGTGTGACAAGACCGTAATCCGTATTTTCAACAATTTCACCATCTTGATTCGAAGGCTTCATTTCGCGCGGCAGCTGCTGAGTCGGTGATGCAACGGAACTGCCTGGCTCCTCCGCCATCACTCCGGAAATAGTCGTCAATTGAAAGGCAAGGAAAAGGAAACCTAGCTGAAGGTAAAAACCTCGCTTAATTGGACTAAACCTATGTGATGTAATGAACGCAAACACGTTTAAATATATCGTTGCCTGTTAGCAGTGAATATGAACAATACGGGGAATCATCTTCGTCTTTGAGATATTCCTTGCCTGTATTACTAAGAACCTGTGAGGTTTTTCGGCATAACAGGCTGTTTCTTGAACTTAACCCTACCAGTCATGAGGACTTCAGCTGATGAGATACCCATCAAACAATCAGATTCTAACCATGGAATATCATCTCAAGGTAAGGCATAAGTCAGTTCATTAGTATTTCTCTTCAATAACTTTCGTAGCAGGGCTTTTCGGAGTTGATTAATTCTTCAGGCGATATCCGGACTTGAAGATCCAGCCAATCACTCCCAGACAGATCAGCATGAACAGCAACGTCATGGCCAGACTAATTCCAATATTCACATCTGCGGTGCCATAAAAACTCCAGCGAAACCCACTGATCAGATACACCACGGGATTAAACAGGGTAATTTTCTGCCACAATGGCGGCAGCATATTGATCGAATAGAAGCTGCCCCCCAGAAATGTCAGGGGTGTCACCACCATCATCGGCACGATCTGTAATTGTTCAAAACTGTCTGCCCACACGCCCAGAATAAATCCGAACAGGCTAAAACTCAGGGCCGTAAGAATGAGAAAGCAGAGCATAAAGAAGGGGTGCATGATCTCGTAATCAACAAACAGCCTCGCTGTGAGCAGTATCAGTAGCCCCAATACCACTGACTTGGTCATTGCCGCTCCGACCTTGCCGATAATAATCTCAACATGTGAAACAGGTGCTGACAGGAGTTCATAGATGGTGCCGGTAAACTTGGGCATATAAATCCCGAATGACGCATTCGAGATACTCTCATTCAACAGCGACAGCATGATCAGCCCCGGAATAATGAAAGCCCCGTAACTGATACCATCAATCTCACCCATGCGTGAACCGATTGCCGCTCCGAAAACAATAAAATACAGCGACGTTGAGAGTACCGGAGAGGCAATACTTTGCATCAGCGTGCGCCTGGTGCGCGCCAGTTCCTGTATAAAGATGGCCCTTATTGCGTACAGGTTCATTTGCTCGTCCTCACCAGACTGACAAAGATCTCTTCCAGTGAACTCTCACTGGTATTCAGATCCTTAAAGTCTATTCCGTGGTCGTTCAGTTGACGCATCAGATTCACTATGCCCGTGTGTTCTTTTTGAGTATCGAAGGTGTAAACAAGCTCCAGTCCATCGGCAAGCAGATCCAGGGTGTGCCCTGCCAGTTCCTCAGGAATTTTTTCCAGCGGCGTTTGCAGGTGCAACGTCAATTGTTTCTTGCCGAGCTTTTTCATTAATGCGCTCTTATCGTCCACAACAATAATTTCACCCTTATTTATCACACCGATACGATCGGCCATTTCCTCCGCCTCTTCGATGTAGTGGGTGGTGAGAATGATGGTCACGCCGTTTTCTCTGAGTCCCCTCACCAGTTCCCACATATCCTGTCGCAGCTCCACATCCACTCCGGCGGTTGGTTCATCAAGGAACAGGATTCTGGGTTCGTGCGACAGGGCCTTGGCGATCATCACCCGGCGCTTCATACCACCGGACAGGGCCATGATTTTCGAGTCCCTTTTTTCCCATAGTGACAGATCACGTAATACCTGCTCTACATAGGCCGGATTGGGTGGTTTACCGAACAGCCCGCGTGAATAGGTCACGGTTCCCTGCACCGTTTCAAACATATCGGTTGATAATTCCTGCGGAACCAGGCCTATCAGGCTACGCGCTGCACGATAATCTGAAATAATGTTATGCGTATCCACCTTCACCGTGCCCTGTCCAGGACTCACTATTCCACAGATGGTACTGATCAGGGTGGTCTTACCTGCCCCGTTTGGTCCCAGCAGGGCAAAGATCTCACCCTGATAGATCTCCAG
>JBFIID010000148.1:0-6599 GCA_041601415.1 Gammaproteobacteria bacterium | reverse complement strand
CCTGCGCGAGTTTTTTTGATGTAGTCCAGCCACCATTCGGCCTGACCTTTTGAAGAATCGTGCTTCAATGCCTGACGAAGTGCCTGGATTGATTGCTCGGTTTTGCCAGCACGCCAGGCACTGATACCGAGTAACAGTTCGGCACTGCCGGGATCCTGAAGTTTGCCTTTTTTCAGCGCCAGACCAAGTTGTTCGTTTGCGGCTTGCCACTCTTCCTTGTCGATCAAAAGCCGACCGAGACGAAAATGTACCTGACCATCTGTTGCCATTGCTGTTGCGTGCTCAAGCACCTTGATGGCACGATCTGTTTCCTGTGCGAGTATCCAGCTATCTGCCAGCAGGTTCAGGTTCTCGAGAGTCTCAGCCAGACTGCCGTTATCCATTTCAGCCGTGAGCAATTCTGCAGCACGATAGGGCATGCTTTGATAGAGCAGCATTTTCCCCAGTCTTAATTTCTCTTCGGCATCCAGCATGCCCTTACTCTGCATCAGCTCCATTGTTGCGAGTGCTGATTTTTCATAGTCGATGCGCTGGTAAATACCCACCAGTTGTTGCCAGTAACTTTTGTTATCCGGCTGCAGTGTTACCAGTGTCTGCAATACACCGGCAGCAGATTTGTATTGTTTTAGTTCGTAATAACAGGCAAGCAGCATCTGTAACCAGTTGGCCTGCACCTGCCGGTTGTTTTTAATTAATGTCTCCAGATAATCGGCGGACTGTTTGTAATCTTCCAGTTGATAGCTGGCATTGGCGGCCAGATACAGGGCCTCTGCAGGTGGTTTTCGTTCGTCGCGTAACCAGCGTTGTAGTTGTGCAAGCCCTTCTTTATAGGACTCGGTGTAGATCAGCAACTGGCTGTAATTGTAACGCAGGGTATGGGTGACATCTTGCGGCAGTGCGTTCAGTTCGAGTGCCTCACCAAAGGTTCTGGCCGCTTGTTTGTAATCGCCGTTATTGCTGTGCAGGTAGGCCAGGGTTTGTAATGTTACCGCGCGGTCATAAGGTTTGTTTTCCAGCTTGCCCAGCAGTTCCGTGAGTTTTTTTTCCGCTGCGGGATATTTGTCCTCTTCCATAAGAGCCTGAATTTCAGACAGGGACTGGTGAGTAGATTGTGACAGCAGGTATTGATCTTTTTCCGCCGCGATAGTCGGGTTACCCGCCAGCAGGATGAGCAGGACGATGAGCTGATACAGGCGTTGGAATGGACGGGTGATCATGCTGGTGTTCATCGTTGCAGACTAAATCTAATTTCCTGTGAGGCCCGTCGGGCGACAGGTTTACCGTCGACCACGCGGGCATTAAATTTCCACTTGGTGATTGCATTGATGACGGCGCGATCGAAAATCTTACTGGGCTTTGCCTTGACGATTTTCGGATCTTTGACACTGCCATCTTCCGCGATAGTGAATTCTACTGTTATGACCCCCTCAATTCCGGAACGTTGCGCACGCGGCGGATATACCGGCGGGACTCTAAAGGTTGGTACAGCATTAGGATCGACAGCCAGTTTCTGCGGAGCGATACGTGCAGGCGATGCCTTCTGGTAACCTCCCAGATAGGGTCCACCGGTTATATTCAGTGGCAGGTCGACTTTGGGTGTCGGCAATTCCAGATTCTCTACCGGTGGTGCATCCGGCTGCATTGCCTGCATCTCTGGTGGTGGTGGAGGTTGATCGGGCGGTGGTGGCTGATCGGGTAATTCTTTCTCAGGTTTGATCTCCGGAGAGGGTGGTTCAAGTTCCATGCGAATGAAATCTATAAACTGTAATTCCTCTCCCTCGGGCATTTCGAAGTTATCGATAGTAACGATGCGGTAGATGAAGAAGAACAGGAGCAGATTCAGGGCCAGTGCCATGATCACGCTTAACGGAATTCTATACATTAGGGGCGGCCAGTTCCCTGTTTATTGTGTGGAGGCTGCAATTGCGACATTACTGACACCGGCAAGCCTTACCTGATCCATTACTTCGACCATGACCCCGGTGCGTGAGTCTTCATCGGCGAGGATCACCACTGAGGCCTCGGGATTTTCGGCTTTGAAACGCTCCACCTGTGGGCGCACGGAGCGCAGATCAGAGCGTTTCTTATCGATCCAGATCTCACCATCACGATTGACTGCGATGATGATGTTAGCGCGCTCTTTTCGCACCGCGGTCTGAGCGGTAGGGCGATTCACATCAATGCCTGCCTCTTTAACAAACGAAGAGGTGACGACAAAAAATATCAGCAGAATGAACACCACATCAATGAGCGGCGTCATATTTACGCTGTTGCCGGTGTTGGTCTGTTCTATGTGAGATCTGCGCATGATATTAAACCAGTTTGTCTGCAGTGCGGTGAATTTCCAGTTCCGCCATATGTTCCAGGTTGGAGCTGAAATATAGCCCCGCCAGTGAGGTGACCAGACCTGCGGTGGTGGTGATCAGGGCAGTAGATATTCCGGATGCCAGACCGCGTGCATTGCCGGTGCCGAACACGGTGATCACATCAAAAGTCGTAATCATGCCGGTGACCGTACCCAGCAGACCGAGTAGTGGCAGGATTGCGGTCAGGGTTCTGATGGTAGATAGAAAATGGCATAACGAGTTTTTTACTTCCGAGATCAAACCGTCCCGAACGCGATGTGCATACCAGGAGGTGTGATCACTGCGTTCCATCCAGTGGTCAACAACTTCACGAACCTTCTTTGGATGATCAACATACAAATACCAGTAACGTTCGAAGATCAGAATCCACATCGCGAAGGACAAGAGCATGATCACGAGGATCACCGGGCCGCCCCGTTCCTGAAGTTTGTACAGCAGCTCTAGCAGATTCTGCAGTTCATGCATCTGACTCAGTCCTTGCCGTCAACGCTGAACAGGGTGGAGGTGTCGTTTTTGACATCCACCGTATCACCAAACCGGTTACCGGACAGATGGCTGGAGTTAACTTCGGCGAGTCGTGCCACCAGAGAGGCACTCTGTTCATCAAGTATCTGGATCAGTTTGTTACTTTTCGCGGATAGTATGCTGTGCAATAGCAGCAGTGGGATCGCCACCACCAGTCCCATTACCGTTGTCACCAGCGCCTGTGAGATACCGCCAGACATGAGGCGAGGATCACCGGTACCGAACAGGGTAATAGACTGGAAGGTCTCGATAATGCCGGTCACTGTGCCAAGCAGCCCTAGCAGGGGCGCAATCGCCGCCAGTAATGAGAGAGTGCCAAGACCAATGATCACGGCGGGTAATTCGCGCAACACCGCTTCGTCCATTTTCAGACTCAATGTCTCCGAATCCACCGAGGGATTATCGGTATAGACCTTCATAATACGTCCGAGCGGATTCTTAATGTCCGGGGTATGTTCTTTCAACTGTTTATTGACCTTGCGAGACAGCAGGCCGAGTGAAATAAACCGTTCCAGTGCGATGAGCAGGCCGACCAGTCCCAATCCGAGGATGATGTAGCCAACCACACCGCCCTGTTCGACACGTTCAATCAAATTAGGTGCCTGTACCAGCAGAGCCAGAATAGCACCACGAGTGGGATCAATGGCCATCGGCATGAAACCGGATGTGGCCTGTTCAAGTTTCTGGGCCATGGCCTGATAGCGTGCCGGTGGCTGGCGCAGTGGCTCTACCAGACGGTTCACATCGGGCAGATAACGCAGATAGCGGCCATTGGTGATGGCATTGAAGACACCGACACGTGTGATCTGTTGCTGTTGTTCCTCTCCCTCGCCAGTGATGGTGGTGGCGGTATAGCGACTGACCTTGCCGGATTCGATGATCTCCTGTAGCTGTAAATGCCAGAGCTCTTCCAGTTGTTCAATGGTTGGTAGTTCCTTGCTTTCGGCTAATGGCTGGGTCGCTTCAGTACGGTTTGGAAATTCTGAAGACACCACCGACGCCTCAAGGATGCCGTTCACTTCACCGGCGATCTGACGCACAACGCCATGTAATTCTCCCAGTGCGCCGAGATTGTCCTGCAGGATCTCGGATTGCTCCCGGATCTTCAGTTCGTTGTCGTCATAGTCCTGCTTTAACTGTTCACTGCGCAGCTCTGCCATTTCGAGTTCAAGCTGAGCTTCGGCCAGTAATTTTTCCTGTTCTGCGAGATTTTCCTGAAAACGGCTTTCACGTTCGCGGTTAACCTGCTGCTCCAGAACCCGTTGTTTACGAACCTGCTGCAGCAGGTCATCAAGATTTGTGGGGGTCTGTGCCTGAGTTGTGAATGAGGCGAGCAGAATTGCGATGAGAGGAAGAATTCTCATTGTCCGCCCTCCGTAGGTGCTGGAACAGGCAGACGAATCAGATCCGGTGGTACTTCCTTACGGGCGATCTGGATCCCCTGACGAATTGAACTCTGGTATTCCTCAGGTAATTGCTGCCAGCCGGCAGTCTTTTTGTCCCAATAACCGGTCTCCACGCCATCGAAGGTCATGTAAAACAGGCCGACACGACCAATGCGGAGAAAATCCACGGTGCGAGGCTGGTCGTCCTTTTTCAGGGTGGCGCTATAGGCCTCGATAGTGCGGCCATATTCGAGTTCAATCTGATAGGCCTCCATAATGCGACGATATTTTTCCGGCAGGGATGATTCCGGGTCGTCCATCATTGCCTTGAGTATTTCTATGCGTGCGTTTCTTTCGCGACTTAGAAAGGGTGTGTCGAGTTTAATGAAGTCGTCCAGCACCTCAATCATGCGCAGCATAAAGGGGACGATTCTGCGTTGGGTAACCTGGATAGAACTAAACTGTCGCTCGAAAGAGAGTAGCTCGTCGGCCTGTTTGTCGACCAGTTTCTGCAACTGCTCATTATAGATATGCAGGCTTTCTGATTGCTGTAGCACACTCCGGTACTGGGTCAGCAAGTCGGTGGTTTGATCTGCGATTTTGTCTATTCTCGCCTGACTACTGATACTTTCTTTCTGACCACCGATACGCGTATCGATTGCGGATTTCAGGGTGTCGGCCGACCAGGCGAATGAAGAGCAGGTCAACAGGCTAATGGAGACGACTAGCGAGGACAGGGAGACGTATTTCATAGATCGTGTAATTCCATCATCAGGGTTAGACAGGTAAAAACAGGCTGCTACATGGCTCTTATAACGGCCATTGTTCAGGAAAATAAACTTCAAAGCGGGAATTAATTGTAAAATCCGTTTTTCTCCAGAAGACAGCCATGTGATGTTATGCATTTTAACGGGTACAAACAAGGCAGGATTGTCTGTGTGGCGCGAGCCGCGCAGGCTCTGCCTGTTAAACTCCTGACATGAGTCTTCGCCTGCGTCTGACATTATTAATGCTGATCGTGTTTGTCCTTATATACGGGCTAGGCGCGGTGCTTGTGATCCACAATGCACGGGTAGCGGTGCATGAGGAAACCCGTTCTACGGCGCAGCTAACCCTGGGCCTGCTTGAGGTGGCGTTTACGAATATAAGTCAATCGCGTTACAGTGACCTGCAGATGATCCTGGCGGGGCGCATCAAGTCTCTGGAAAGAACCCGGCATTCGCAGATCTACGTTGTCGATCGTGATGGACGCCTGATCACTCATCAAAGCAGTCCCCCAACCCGCAGTGGCACAGACGCCCCCGCATGGTTTGTGGCACTAGTAGAACCGGAAGAAGAGGAGTTTCGACGTGTTCTTCCAGATAATCAGGGGCCGTATCGTGAAATTCTAATCAAGGCAGATCCCAGTGACGAGGTAACAGAGGCCTGGGTTGATGCACGTCTGCTACTGGGGCTGATGCTGATGTCGATACTGCTGGTCAGCAGCCTGTTTTTCTTTCTTCTGGGGCGCTGGTTACGTCCAGTGGACTCAATCCTGCTGGCACTTGATGGTATTGAACACGGGAAATACGATGCACGTCTGCCAGAAATCGATCTGCCTGAATTACGCCAGATCGCGGATAAATTCAATTTGATGGCCGCGACGCTGGAACAAACCAGTCAGGAGAATATGCAACTGGCTGAGCATTCCCTGGTCATTCAGGAAGAAGAACGACGCCATCTCGCGCAGGAATTGCACGATGAACTTGGCCAGTCGATCAGTGCCATCAAGTCAGTGGCCGTTTCGATCAGGCAACGTACCAGCGTGGAATTACCGGAAGTCGCGGAGAATGCGCAGACCATCAACGGTATCTCGAGTCATATCTATGCCGTCGTGAAGGGCATGATGCAGCGCCTGCGCCCGGTGATTCTGGATGAACTGGGTTTACTGGCGGCCCTGCAGGACATGGTTGATCAATGGAATGCACACCATGAAGATATGTTTTGTGTGTTCAGCAGCGATGCTGGGCTGCAGGGACTGGACGATGTCACCAGTATTAATCTTTACCGGATTGTGCAGGAAGCGCTGACCAATATTGCCAAGCACTCGAAGGCCAGTCAGGTCAGTATTGGCCTGACGCGACAGGTTGATGCTTCTGGTGCAGAAGAGTTGCAGCTACAGATCGAGGATAATGGTATCGGCTTTGACCCCGTTTCTGTCAGAAAAGGACTGGGCCTGCTGGGGATGCAGGAAAGAGCTGAAATTCTGAAAGGTACTTTTTCACTAGCGTCCATTCCAACAGAGGGTGTACGTTTAAAAATTAACTTGCCATTACAGAAAGGT
>JBFIID010000147.1:0-6605 GCA_041601415.1 Gammaproteobacteria bacterium | reverse complement strand
CATTACCCCATGACATGTTAAGTGATCCTGCAATACCTTCAATATATGTGCAAATATAAAAAAACGTGTACATCTGTCATGCGTACTTAATCTGAAGAGCTGGTCGTAAATACAATTAAGTTAACCAGGTCATTTTTTCATGACTGGCGCCGCTTAGATGTTATTTCAAAAGTACTGAAAAGGTGAAAAAACGCACAGAAGTTATACTCCCTGATATCGCAGATACGATAGAAGGGCTATTCCACAGCAATGATTAATAAGGCGCAGGAAACCTGTCTACAACGACTACGTTGCTACCTGCGGTTTAAGGCGTCTCAATCCAGTCAGGCTGGATGTCGAGTGCTCTGCTGGCAACAGAAAACGAATAGATCTATATCATGAAAATCATGGCTTTCTGGATGTACTATATTTGAATATTGCGAGGGTGGTTCAGTACCGGCTCAATATAATCACTGACGTACTATGCAGGATTATTTTTTATGACTACGGATGGTAAGCAACAACAGCTAAGCTTTTCACAGACCAGCTACCAGATCGGTGTGCTTGCACTACTGTATTTTATCGGCGGTAAAGTCGGTCTTTTTTTCGCCACGCCCCCTGGTTACACGACAGCCATCTGGCCTCCTGCCGGTATCGCACTGGCCGTCCTGCTTATCTATGGTTTGAGGCTCTGGCCTGGCATATTGATTGGGTCAATCATGATCAATATGTCGCTTGTAATTGATATTGAGAAGACAAGTGAACTCATGCCTGCCTTGCTCCTGGCCTTGAGTATCGGCGCGGGAGCAGTCGTTCAGGCCCTCGTCGGCAGCTACTTTATCAAGCGCTATGTAAATATATATTCTGGGCTAATCATGCCCGGTAGTGTGATCCTGTTTTTTGCCCTGGGCGGCCCGCTGAGTTGTCTAATTAGTGCTACCTGGGGTGTTACCAGTCTGTATATTGCGGATCAACTATCGACCAGTAATTTGCTCTATAACTGGGTTACATGGTGGGTAGGTGACACAATTGGGGTGTTTTTACTGGTACCGTTGATATTTATCTGGTTTGGTCAACCGCGAGAACTCTGGGAGCAGAGAAGGTTCCATATAACGTTTCCCCTTATTTTTACTGCCTTGATGGTGATGGCGCTGTTTTTCATAAGCAGTCAGCAGGAACAGGAAAAGATCGAGAGAGAGTTTAGTGAACAGTCACGGATGGTCGCTGATTCTCTGGATAAAATTGTTTTAAGAACCATCGAGGTGATCTACTCGACCCAGAGTCTGTTTAACCTGCTTGAAGAAACGCCGGTCGACAGGCGGCAATTCCGACAATATGTAGAACGTTCCCTGTCACGCAATGCGGGCCTTCAGGCACTGTCCTGGAACAGGGTAGTAAAACACGCTGATCGAGAGCACTTTGAAAGCGAAATTCGGGCCGAGGGGTTCCCGGATTTTAGCATCAGGGAACGAAACGCGTCTGGTGAACTGGTTCCAGCCCTTCCGAATGAAAAATATGTAGCCGTTACCTTCATTGAACCGCTAAAGGCGAATGAAAAAGCCCTCGGTTACGATGTCTATTCCAATCCCGCCAGACGCAACGCCCTCGATCTGGCAACATCAACGGGGAAGCTGATTGCTACCGACCCCATTAAACTGGTGCAGGAGTCAGGCGAACAGGCGGGGTTGTTATTCTTCCTCCCGGTTTATAAAAATGGACAAACCCCGCAGCGTGAATATGAGAGAGAAGAACAACTGGTTGGTTACATAGTTGGGGTTTTCCGCACCGGCGATCTTCTGCAAGAGGCCATTGGTGATCATGATTTTGAGAATGTAGATGTGCAGTTAATCGACGTTAATGATCCTGCCAGGCAAGTACAACTCGCCAACTACTCGATTGATCGTGACGGCAGGGGACATATCCGTACACGAGAAAAATCGACATTTAATACCGATACATTGCATTGGGGCAAGACACTTCATTATGGGCAGAGGCCGTGGTTATTACAGGTCTACGCCAATGATGAATATCTTACTGATAAAAGAAGCTGGCCAACGTGGGGCGTTTTAGCCGGGGGCTTTCTCTTTACCGCATTTTTAGGCTCATTTCTCCTCATTATTACTGGCAGAGTCATTGCGGACAAGATCTGGATAGATGAGATACAAGACCGTAAATCGACACTAAAGGATTTACGAGCAGCGAATAAAAAACTGACTGAGCTGGCTAAAATTGATCCATTGACCCTGACCCATAATCACCGTTCTATTCTGGAAATTGGTAAAAGACTGAATTCGGAATATAAGCGTTACACCACCCAATATGCAGTACTCGCATTAGAACTCAGTGATTATCAGGAAATCGCCAAACAGTGGGATGGAAAAACGGCCGAACTCGTATTGAAAGAAGTATCCAGCAGAATTAATCGTCAATTACGTGATACCGACGATGTCGGACGATGGAGCGAAAACGTGTTCCTTGTTCTGGTAAGGCATACCCCCCAGGATCAATTAGTAGAACTGTCAAAACGTATATGCGAAACAATCCGCAGCCACGATATCGAACCGGTAGGCTCTGTCACTATTAGTGCAGGCATTGCTTACAGTCTATACGGTGAAATATTTGAGGATGTTGTTCAGCGTGCTACGAATTCACTCGCTATTTCGAGAAGAAAGGGCGGCAAGCGGGTTGAGATGTTCAGGTAAATCAAAAACCGGACAGGCCTGAACCTTAATGATTAGGCTGATTGTTACCCGTGTTTTCAAGTACCTGTTGATTAAACGGCCGATCGTGGTATTTTTCACTTCTTTTTATCCTGGAACAAAATCAGATGCCAAGGGCAAGTGAAATCAAGAAGAATGCGGCGCTCGACTATAACGGTAGAGTTTATATAGTAAAAGATATCGAACGCTCTGTACCACAGGGGCGGGCAGGTGGCAGCCTGTATCGTATGCGCATGTATGATCTCGTCAATGGCAGCAAAATTGATGAAACCTTCAAGGACTCGGACATGCTCAATCTGGCTGACATCACCCGGCGTCCGGCTACCTTTTCATACCTGGATGGCGACGAATACGTTTTCATGGATAGCGAAGACTTTACGCTCTACAACCTCAATAAAGATGCGATTGCCGAAGAAGTGTTGTTTATCGATGAGAGCACGGCAGGAATTCAGGTTGTCATCGTTGAGGATTCGCCCGTGGCACTTGAGTTGCCGGTGAGTGTCGAGCTTGTGATCACTGAAACAGACCCGTCACTCAAAGGCGGTTCAGCCACAGCGAGAACCAAACCTGCGATCCTGACAACGGGGTTGACCGTGCAGGTGCCCGAGCATATTTCGACAGGCGATAGAATCAAGGTGAATGTTGAAGAACGTAAATTTATGGGCCGGGCAGAGACTAAATAAACGCCTGCTTGAAACGACTTCACAAACGCATACCCCCTGACTGGCCCGAGGCAATAATGTCTGGAATCAGCAGGGGAATACCCCTCCGAGGTGTTGTATGGTTGCTCCAGCATTCCCCGCGTACTTGCCAAACCGACTGCCGGTAGGGGCCGTAATCGCCTTTGCCGGTAAAACTCAACAGATAGAAATGTACGGTTGGACAGAATGTGACGGACGATCTCTGGAAGTGGCTCAATATTTTGAGCTCTTCAACGCCCTCGACTATAACTACGGGGGTAGCGGTTCTCATTTTCAAATCCCGGATCTTCGCTCACAGGTGATTGCCCCGGGAATCAGCTACATCATTTGTTTTACTGCCGAGGGTTCGGCTGCTGCTCTGGAGATACCAACGGAATAGAGCGACTTCCAGTGCTTCACTGACTCTTTGCTTGCTTAAAAAAAACCAATGCAGTCAGCGGCCTTTGATGCAACCACCCCAGTCATGGGGTGCCACATGATTTCCAAATATATTCGTCCAGTCGACTCGCCAACGCCATGCATGGTCGTCTAACAGTGCCTTTTCAATTACGCTGTTGCGGAGCGCGAAATAATGTTCCCTTATCAGTTCAATATCCCTGACATATTCGTCTTTAATCGTGACATCGGCTCCCAGAATATTTCCGCGGTGACGGCTCGCCATGCCTACGCAGTAGTTGGCGTCTATATTGCCAATATAACTTACCTTACCTGCTGATACCGTAAACACAGCCGGTGTGAGTTGTTGAAACACACCCCTGGTTACGACCTCCGCATGATAAATTTCATACTCGCCGGCAGGCAGGGTGATAGCAAAGAGACGTCCACAATGTCCGGGAAGTTCGACTTCTTTGCATGCGGGTATACCGATCAGGAAATTCTTATATTGCATACCGGATGTCAGCTCACCCATATTTTTATCGGTCTCGCCAGACTGTCTGTATTTAAAACGCACGGTTTCGTGATAATGCATGGCGAAGGGGGCAGTGACGGAAGCAACAATCACCCCGTTCCTGATATCGAAGGACGCTGCCTGTTTATCGATCTGGCTATTTTCTATATGCCCGGTGCAGCCGCTTATCATGAGAGAGAGGTAAAGAACAACGACAAGAGACAGCCATTCAAACTTCATTTTACGCCCCCAATCAACAAATCGAACATTCGCATTCATGCAATATAGTTCAAATTAGCCTGCTTAAAAGGGGGCGAAAAAAAATACATTAGCGAATCACCGGGGCAGACTTTCCGGACCGGGTTTCAGGTTTACAGCCCAGTCCGGGGTGCTAGTAAATACTTATATCCGGCGCAGATATGACGTATTAAAAAACCCGCCGAGGCGGGTTTTTCGTACTAGGCTGAGTTGGAACAGGCAGCCGTTAGCTTACAGGGGTACAGATGCCTGCTCTCACTTCTCAGGCACTGCCGGCAGTGGTTAATGCCACAAACGCGTGCATCAGTTGCTCGGGCTGTTTCATCAGGCGTTCTTTCCATTCGCCCAGTGGTCGCCGGGTTTGAATCAGGCCTCGGATGGCACCTACGGCACTTTGATCGCCGATCAAAATAGCGCCTATGAGCCTATCGCCATCGAAGCAGAGACGCGTATACATATACTTCTCTTCATCGACCTTTTCGGTGACATCACCGCCCTCGACGCCCTGCCAGATACCGAAGGTATGCGAGATCAAACCCGAGGTGTCCAGTACATTCATGCTGAGACTGCCGCGATAGGGTATATCTCGACCGCTCATGTTCATCGCCGCTATACGGCCATGTTCGGTTGCTGTTGGCTGCAGGGCGTGAACGACCCATTCGCCGGTGGAGAAATCACGACCCTGAGCGACATCCCCAGCGGCATAAATACAGGGCACTGTCGTCTGCATGTGGTCATTAATGATTACGCCCTGGTCGATTTCCGCTCCGGTTCCCTCAAGGAAAGAGAGGTTGGGATGCACACCCGTGGCGAGGATGATCAGATCGGCTTCAATTGTCTGGTTGTTCATCACCAGACGTGGTCCCGCTTCGATGCGCTCCGAACGTCCTTCCGAGACGACCTTAACACCCTTGTGTTCCAGCCAGCGCTGCAAAATCTGACTGCCGGTCGGGGTCATCATTGAGCGCAGTATCTGTCCGCTGCGGCCTGCAATAATGGTCAGGTCCACACCACGTGCTACAAAGGCCTTCATGCAGACACCTGCGACGAAGCCGGCACCGACCAGAACCACACGCGCTCCGGGCTGGAGATGTTCCGAAATACGTTGTGCGTCCTCCAGTGTCCAGCAACTCACAACGCCGTCAATGTCACAGCCTTCCAGAGGTGGGAGAGATGGCGAGGAGCCGGTCGCAACCAGCAGGCGGTCGTAATTCAGGCGGGTACCATCATCAAGCTCTATATCACCTCCCTGTTCGGTGGCGTTTACCTTCATTGCCCGGTTATTGAGGTACCTGATGTTTAGATCCTTGAAATGAGAGAGGCTCTGGCGCTGCTGCGCACCTTCTTCCTGTATCTGCCCACTCAATATGTACGGGATAGCCATACGAGCATATGGTTCGCCGGGTTCACCGCTGATCAAGGTGATTTCGCAGTCGCTAGATTCGCGTCTCAGGGTTTCTGCGGCACGAACGCCGGCTGGTCCTGCTCCGATAATGACATGTTGCATTTTTCGCCCCCTTTGGCATGAAAAAATGTCAGTGTGAAAACGACCCCGGAGGGGCGTCACCTGTCCGTCTCGACGGCGGTATTCAACCGCAGCCACTTTTTATATTTTTTACGGACGCTAACTCATGTCTACCAACAGCTAGCATCCTAATCCTAGTCGTCGAAATAATAAACCCGTTTTATCGAAGTATTCGCCAGATTCAGCTGGAAACAGTGCATCCCGTCAGGCCGGAGGTAAAACCGGGCAATTCTGGGGCTAGTAAAGACAAGGTCTTGCAGACAGGGGGAGTTCTGAATGTGTATTGGTAAGCATGGCGTGTCAGCGTGCCTTCCGCCTAGCGAGAGCGCAAGAAGGTTTTAGCCGGCTCTATTAGCAGAGCTGATATGAAGATGAGTAATGCGCCCAGGGCAAAAAGCCAGCGTACATCGGTGGTGATGGTTTGCGGATTACTCAGGGAGCGCATGACGACCTGATCGTGAAGATCGTCTGCACTGCCAAGGCGATGGTAGATCAGGCCGGTCTTATCCGCTAATCCCTGCAAATAAGCCTCT
>JBFIID010000146.1:0-6605 GCA_041601415.1 Gammaproteobacteria bacterium | reverse complement strand
GTCGCCCGTGGTGGTCTGCGCTGGTCCGATCGTCGAGAGGATTTCCGCACAGAAATTCTTGGTCTCATGAAGGCACAGATGTCGAAGAACGCGGTTATTGTTCCCAGTGGTGCCAAGGGAGGCTTTTACGTTAAACGGTCTTTAGAAGGGCTGGAACGGGACGTCGTGATGACGGAAGTGGTTGAATGCTACAGCATCTTCATCGGTGCCCTACTGGACATAACGGATAACCTGGTAAACAACGCGATCGTGCCGCCCGACAAGGTGGTTCGCTACGATGCAGATGACCCGTATCTGGTCGTCGCCGCGGACAAGGGCACAGCAACCTTCTCGGACATTGCGAACAATATTGCGATCAACCATGGTTTCTGGCTTGGTGATGCCTTTGCCTCCGGTGGTTCTGTTGGTTATGACCATAAGAAAATGGGGATCACAGCACGTGGTGCCTGGGAATCGGTAAAAAGGCATTTCCGCGAACTGGGTATCGACACCCAGACGACGCCTTTCACGGTAATGGGTATCGGCGACATGGGCGGCGATGTGTTTGGTAACGGTATGTTGCTCTCTGAGCAGATCCGCCTGCTCGGTGCATTTAATCATATGCACATTTTCCTCGATCCCGATCCTGATCCTGCTACGTCCTTCGCTGAACGGAAACGCCTGTTTGAACTGCCACGTTCAAGCTGGAAAGACTATTCTGCAAAACTCATTTCACGGGGCGGCGGCATTTTCTCCCGTAGTGACAAATCGATTCCGCTGTCAGCCGAAGTACAACAAATGCTGGGTGTCAGCGAGACGCACCTGGCACCCTCCGATCTGATCCAGTGCATGCTTAAGGCACAGGTAGATCTGCTCTGGAATGGCGGCATAGGAACCTATGTGAAGTCCGCACTGGAGCACAATGATCGCGTCGGTGATCGCGCCAATGATAGCTTGCGCATCAACGGCGCAGAACTCCGATGCAAGGTGATTGGGGAAGGCGGCAACCTCGGCTTCACCCAGTTGGGGCGTATCGAATATGCAGCAAACGGCGGCCGAATGAATACCGATGCGATTGATAACTCGGCCGGTGTTGATTGCTCCGATCACGAGGTCAATATCAAGATTCTGCTGAACAACGTGGTTGCCCAGGGAGACATGACCGATAAGCAACGTAATGTGCTGTTGGCCAGCATGACCGAAGAAGTCGGGCAACTGGTGTTAAAAAACAATTATCTGCAGACCCAGGCCATCAGCATGGTGCAATCACAGGCAGTGGTGATGCTTGAAGTCCATTCAAGGTTAATCGAACACCTTGGACACGCTGGCAGACTGGATCGAAATGTCGAGTATTTACCAGATCCGGAAAGTCTCGAAGAGCGCAAGGCTCATGCTCAGGGTCTGTATCGACCCGAGCTGGCGGTGGTGTTTGCCTACAGCAAGTTACTCCTGAAGGAAAAGCTGATGAGCTCAGCCCTGCTACAGGATCCCAGTCTGGTGACAGATTTGACGACTTATTTTCCCACTGAATTACGCGATCGTTATGCAACGCAGATCAGTGAACATCGGCTACGTAATGAAATCATCTGCAATCAACTGGTGAATCGGCTGGTCAATCGTGTTGGTCCATCCTTCCCATTTCGCATGCAGGATGAAACCGGTGGCACAACCGAAGACGTCGTGCGTAATTTCAAGATTGCCTGTGAAATTTTCCAGACCGAAAGTCTGTGGGAAAAAATCGAGTCGCTGGACAACAGGATCACACCGGAAATTCAGCTGGAGATGCTACTGGATGTGCGCAAACTGGTTGAACGCTCGATGTTCTGGCTGCGGCGCAATCGTTCTCATGTCGCTAGCATCACGGATGTGATCAATGAGTTCGCTGATGGTGTCACACTCCTGAGCACCAGCCTCTTAAGCCAACTACCAAAGGTACAGAAGCAACGCGTGAAAAAGAATGTCGACCGCCTCAGCCGTGCGGGTGTACCGCGGGAGCTGGCCAGTCAGATCATTGGTCTGGAATACCTCTATCGCAGTCTCGACATCATTGCGGTAAAGGCCGCCGTTGGCCATCCGCTGGAAGAAGTCACACCAGTCTACCTGAAGCTCAGCGAGCACCTGCAGCTCGACTGGTTACTGGAAAAAATCAGCCATCTGCCACGCCGCAACTTCTGGCAATCGCTGGCAAGAACCGCATTGCGTGATGATCTTCATGCAGAAAACCGCGCTCTTACGATTGATCTCTTCAAACTCTCACAGAAAAAAATGTCCGTCAGTGCGCGTATGGATGCCTGGGCAGCGTCTAACCAGCTTGATATAGAACGCTATTTACAGCTGATTAACACCATACAGACGGGAACTGAAGTGGCCATCGAACAATTATCTGTCATTCTGAAGGAGTTACATGCCATCGTGGAAAAGAGTAAGGCACGCGCAATCCTGAAGCCTGACTGACAGCCCCGGCTGTCATCAGGTTCTATTGAGTGTTTTCATTGCATTGATTCGAGGTAATAATACGCGCTTTTTTTAATCTGAATTCATCATGGCAGATAAGATCAGTGTCAAACGCCTGTCAGGCGCTGCACTTAAAGACTACATTCCCGAACTGGCTCGCCTTCGCATCGAGGTATTTCGGGATTTCCCCTATCTTTATGACGGCAGCATTGAGTACGAAGAACACTATCTGCAGACCTATATCGATACCGATGAAAGTGTGATCGTACTGGCCCTGGATAATGACAAGGTCATTGGTGCCTCGACCGGGATCCCTATGCGGCATGAAAGCCAGGAATTCATGCAACCTTTTGTCGATCATGGCTACGACATCAATAAAATTTTCTACTGCGCCGAGTCCGTACTCAATGCAAATTATCGAGGACATGGACTGGGAGTGCGTTTTTTTGCAGAACGCGAGGCGCATGCCAGACAGCTAGGCGGTTTTGATTTCACCTCTTTCTGTTGTGTTAATCGTGCGGTCGATCACCCCCGGCGCCCAGCACATTACGTCCCCCTCGACAAATTCTGGACGAATCGCGGCTATACCCGGCACCCGGAACTGGAGACACGCTATAAATGGAAAGACCTCGACGACACAGAAGAAAGCTACAAATCCATGACTTTCTGGTTGAAAGCCTGTGACAGCTGAAACGATACAGGCACCTTTTAAACTGGCCGCTGCCCAGTATCCGATAGAACGGCATCGTAACCTGGATGGCTGGAAGGCCAAGATCAGCAACTATGTTGAACAGGCGGTGAGTCATGGCTCCCGCATTCTGGTCTTTCCCGAATACGCTTCGATGGAACTTGCGGCCCTGCTGGATAACAGCACCGATGGCGATCTACATCGGCAGATAGAAGCGATGCAGATGTTCAGTGATGAGTATCTGCAGCACCACAGGCGACTGGCTGAACGGCATCAGGTTTATATCACCACCGCCAGTTTTCCGTTTCGCACAGAGACAGGACGCTATCAAAACCGTGTCTGGCTCTGTTCACCGGAAGGTCGTCTCGGCTATCAGGATAAACTGCAGATGACCCGCTTTGAAAATGAAGACTGGAGTATTCAGGCTGGCGACAGTTTGCAGTTATTTGAAACACGTTATGGACGCATCGGCATTCTGGTCTGTTATGACAGTGAATTCCCACTGCTGGCGCGACGACTGATCGAACAAGGGGCAGATATCATCATTGTGCCCAGTTGCACAGACACCCTCGCCGGTCACCACCGTGTCCGCTATAGCTGCCTGGCACGTGCACTGGAAAACCAGTGCTATGTGGTGCAGTCACCGACCGTCGGCATGGCCGCCTGGAATGAGGCTGTAGACATCAATATCGGTGCAGCCGCAATCTACACACCGATGGATTACGGCTTTCCTGCAAATGGTATTCTTGCCGAAGGCGAACTAAACAAGGCCGGTTGGGTATACGCCGAGTTGGATATCAATGCGATGAAAAAACTGCGCGACAATGGCCAGGTGCTTAATCACCGTGACTGGGATGGACAGATGCGTCCCGAGCTATGCCAGGTAAGCAGCTATATTGTGTAACAGAGCCAAGCATCTTACTGGAAATCAATTACCAGAAGCCCTGCAGCTGCCGGGATGATAGTATCGAATGCCCTGAACACACTGTGTAGTGGCTACTAATGTATCGCCCCATCGTTAATCCCCCGGCTCTGCTTCGATACTTACCCGTGTTAGTTGCGCTGCTATTTAGTGGCACCGCCTGCGCACACGGCGTAGACGACGCGACCAGAAACTTTTTAACGGGCAATGAGGGTGCTGCGATCGTGCCATTTCTCTATATTGGTGCGAAACACATGGTCACTGGCTACGACCATCTATTGTTCCTGCTTGGGGTCATTTTTTTCCTTTATCGGCCTAGAGACATTCTAATTTATGTCAGTTTTTTTACCCTTGGACACAGTCTCACCCTGCTGTTCGGTGTACTGAATAATATTCAGGTCAATGCCTATCTGATTGACGCCATCATTGGCCTCTCCATTGTCTACAAGGGCTTTGATAACCTCGGCGGTTTCCAACGCTGGTGTGGCTTTCAACCCAATACCAAAGCGGCGGTTTTACTATTTGGCCTGTTTCATGGATTCGGGTTGGCTACCAAACTGCAGGAATTTCAATTCGATCAGAACGGCCTGTTAGAAAACCTGCTGGCCTTCAATGTTGGGGTCGAGCTGGGCCAGTTTTTGGCACTGATATTTATCTTGTTATTGATTAGTTTCTGGCGTAGACACAAAAGTTTTTTCAGCTTTTCAACACTGACCAATACGCTATTAATGAGCGCCGGAATGATGTTGATGGGCTATCAATTAACTGGCTATTTCGCTGCATAGAGACCTTCAGACAGAATACAAAACATGAACGAAACAACAACACACGTACAGTCGTCTCAGACATTACTCAAGTCTACGTTTGCTGCAGCACTACTGGCTGCGATGGTGCTTGTCACAATCATTTTACCCGCCGAATACAATATTGATCCGACGGGTATCGGTCAACGCATCGGCTTAACGAAACTGGCGAATGTGACGGTGGTGCCACCCGTTCAGACTGAAATGGTTGCCATCGATAATACAGCGCTATCACAGCCCGCCGAACAGCGCAGTGACAGCGTCACGATTGAAATACCCGGCGGTAAAGGACTGGAATACAAGTTCCAGCTCGGAAAACATGCCGAGCTGGACTACGAGTGGACAACGGGCGGCGTGCCGATCTATTTCGATTTTCACGGTGAACCACAGGGAGACACGACAGGCTATTTCAAAAGCTTTAGTATCAGCACCGCAAACCAGATGCAGGGTTCATTGCTCACCCCGTTTGCAGGTTCTCACGGCTGGTACTGGCGAAACGACAGTCCAATTCCAGTCACCATTACTCTGAAGACCAGCGGACATTACGAAATCATTGGTCTGAAAAAATAACAACAGTAATTGCCCGAGAGACACGTTCTCAGAAGCGATCTAACAACTCAGGCCACGCCTTTTCCCAGCAACAGTCATGATCGAAGTCGGGTATTAGCTGTATGCCTGGCCGGGACTCCTGCCCCAATTTTTCAAGATAGCTGTCGATCACACCGCGCGGCACGATGCGGTCATCCTCGCCCAGTAGATGGTGTTGCTCGAGTGCCGACAGTCGCTCGGCATAGTCAACGGGATTAAGAGAACCCGTTAATGGCGAAATCCGATGCAGCTGTGTCCATGTTTGATGATCGAGATTAGCCGCGACGGTAATCAGGGAATTCACATCACGACGACGCGCCGCCAGTAACGCCGCTACCGTCCCACCCCCGGAATAGCCGATGAGCTTTATACTCAGATCCGAACGATTGCCTGTGACCTTGTTAATCACCTGATCAAGTGCAGAGACCACCTCCTCCGCATAACGATGCGATGACCAGTATTTCGCATCGCAGCCCTGGATCTGCCGGGCATCCAGATACATGCAGGGTCTGGCGAGATACAGCACTGACTCAGCCGGATCTTTAACGGCCAGCTTGAGGCCCAGCGGGTTCTTCGGGGTAGGATTTTCAGACAGACGGTATTTTCTCTCATAGGCGTTACCGTCACCTTCGATGTACACACTTAATCGCCGGGTTCGTTGATTTATCCCGCGCTGATAGGTTGTCAGTTGAAAACCTCCTGCCTGGATCAGCCGTAGCTCAAACTGCGCCTGACTCGCTAGCTCTGTGGCCTGTTTCTGGCGTACAGCGAGCGACTGGCTACAACCAGTACCTGCTATAGCGAGTATCAATATGATGGCTGATTTCAACGGACCTGTTTTCATTCGCGTTCCAGTTAAGTCTTCGTTTGCCCACGTTTCGACCGGCATAACGCACAACGCCTTATCAAATGATAAGGCGTTGTGTTGACTACTTGCTACTGTCTATACGACTAATCAGAAATCAGCCCTCAGGGTCATACTGATCCTGTCTTCAGATACGTTCTGTCTGGAAATACGCGTTGTGTACTCCAGGTTTCCGCTCAGGTTGTCTGTATTGAAGTATCTGACACCCATGCGTAACAGAAAATCATCACGGTCATTTGAGGGCTGTGGCCCCGCACCCGCTACAGCAATTTTCGTCAATGAGTAATCACGAGAATAGGTTAAACC
>JBFIID010000145.1:0-6660 GCA_041601415.1 Gammaproteobacteria bacterium | reverse complement strand
GGTTTAATTTCATCGATTTCATCAAACACTGTCTGGAAGCCGCGATCGGTTAGATCAGCGACGCTTGATGTTGACAGTTTATGCCGCAGTAGACTCTTCGGACTCATGATAACCAGTGGTCGTCTGTATGGGCGATGAATCTGTCGACGTAGCATGTGGAACATCTGTGACGGAACACTCGGGTAGCAGACCTGCATGTTTTCTTCCGCACAAAGTTGTAGATATCTTTCCAGCCTTGCTGATGAATGTTCAGGCCCCTGACCGTCATAGCCGTGAGGGAGCATGACGACCAGCCCACAATGACGTCCCCATTTAGCTTCACAGGAGGCGATGAACTGATCGATAACCACCTGTGCACCGTTGGCAAAGTCACCGAACTGAGCCTCCCAGATTACCAGATCATCGGGAGATGAGGTGCTGTAGCCATACTCGAAGGCGAGCACTGCTTCTTCAGAAAGCGTGGAGTTGATAACCAGGAAATTGGCCTGATCTTCACTGATATGCTGCAGTGGCAGATAGGTTTCTCCATTTGTCTGATCATGCAGTACCGCATGACGGTGGAAGAAGGTGCCGCGACCACAGTCCTGACCGGACAATCTCACAGGGTATCCTTCATCTACCAGACTGGCATAGGCCATCGACTCCGCATATCCCCAGTCTATCGCCAGATCTCCAGCACCCATTTCCTTTCGTTGCGTGAGAATTTTTTTCACGCTGCGATGCAGAGCGAAGTCCTTTGACACATGGGTGAGTTGGGCAGTTAACTCCGTGACCTTGGCTGGACTGATGCGCGTATCACCTTCTGTTCTCCAGTTAGTGCCGAGCACATGTGAGAAATCGATGGCGTGCTTATTATCGACGGTACACACAAGTGGTCTTGAAACAACTTCGTTATTGTCCAGCGAGCTGACATAGCGGGTACGCATACCCTGGGCTTCCGGTAGTGTCACAACACCACTGTTAACCAGTTTGTCGATGTACATCTGCATTACACCAGGGTGCTGCTTGACCTTGGTGTACATGAGAGGCTGTGTAGAGAAGGGTTCGTCCGCTTCACTGTGGCCATGTTTGCGATAGCAGACCATGTCGATGACGACATCCTTGTTGAACTCCATACGGTATTCCATCGCCAGACGGGCAACAAATGCCACTGCCTCCGGGTCATCACCGTTAACATGGAAGATCGGTGCCTGAATCATTTTCGCGACGTCAGTACAATATAAAGTGGAGCGTGAGTCCAACGGGTCGCTGGTGGTGAAACCGATCTGGTTATTGATCACGATATGCACGGTACCACCGGTGCTGTAACCACGTGTCTGTGACAGGTTGAATGTCTCCATGACGACGCCCTGTCCGGCAAATGCGGCATCACCGTGAATGATGACCGGTAACACTTCATTGTGGCGGTTGTCGTGACGACGATCCTGGCGTGCCCGAACTGAACCTTCTGCAACCGGAGATATGATCTCCAGGTGCGATGGATTAAAGGCGAGGGTCAGATGAACAGGACCACCAGCGGTGCTGATATCGGATGAATAACCCAGATGGTATTTCACATCACCGGCACTATCGCTGACATTTTTACCTTCAAACTCACCAAACAGGTCGCCGGGTTGTTTACCGATGATATTAACCAGAACGTTGAGTCGACCACGATGCGCCATGGCGATGACACATTCCCTAATTGTTGCTTCACCACCGTACTGGATGATTTCGTCGAGCATCGGGATCAGGCTTTCGCCACCTTCCAGAGAGAAACGTTTTTGTCCCACATAGCGATTGTGCAGGTATTCTTCCAGTGATGTAGATGCGATCAGATGATTCAGGATATTTTTCTTGTGTTCATCCGTCAGTGCACCGATGCCATTGCCCGTCTCGAGACGTTCCTGCATCCAGCGCTTCTGTGCCGTCTCATTGATGTGCATGTATTCAGCACCAATACTCTGGCAGTAGGTCGTCTGCATGATGTAAAGAATTTCACGCAGTGTCAGTGAGCCCTCGCCGGGCATCGATCCGGTGTTGAATTTGGTGTCCAGATCGGCGTCAGACAGGCCGTGGTAGGAAAGGCCAAGTTCAGGCACATCCGGGCGCTCGGCCTGGCGTAACGGATCAAGATCGGCTCTGCGATGACCACGGAACCGATACGAGTTGATTAGTTGCAGAACAGAGACCTGTTTCTTCTCTATATTCTGAATTTGTTCATCTGCTGCGGCTGTGGTGGTGACCTTGCGCTGTTTGGCTCTCTCTTCGAAGGCCTTGACGACGCTTGAATGTGAGCGATCTTTATTGTCGCCAACTACCTGAGTCTGTAACTGGTCAAAATACGTTCGCCATTCATCAGATACAGAACTGGGGTTATCTAGATAATCTTCGTACAGAGCTTCAATGAAGCTAGCATTGCCGCTATACAGACAGGAAGGTAAAGGAGTAGCCATGTGTTCCTCAGCCGATTAATTGTTAGGTGAATGGTGCTGAAAAATGTTGGCGCTAAGCTTACGTCTGCGCAAGCCATTGTTTGAAGTAGACATACTGCTAGTTTATGGTGAGGAATCATGCTACGAGGGTCTTGCTGAGTCGTCGTAGACTTGCTGGATCCTGAATCAGGAAGGTATGCTACCCGACAGTTTTTTCATTCATATTCGCACGCACAACCTATCTGTTTTTAATAAGCGGCGTTAACAAGTTGATATATCGGAGGATTAGATGACACAGGAAACTGTAACCATAACGGACAACTCGACCGGAAAGACAATCGAGTGTCCCATATTTAAAGGCACTTACGGCTCACCTGTGATAGATACCAAGAAGCTACATAGCGAACTGGGTTTGTTCACCATGGATCCTGGCTTCGGCACCACTTCTGCGTGTCGTAGTGCCATTACCTATCTGGATGGTGACCACGGGATATTGCTACATCGCGGCTATCCCATCGAACAACTGGCAGAGAACAGTACCTATCTGGAAGTGAGTTATCTGCTACTTTATGGAGAGTTACCTACGGCTCAGCAACTGCTTGCCTTCGAGGCATCAACCAAGTCCAAGGGACTGGTTCATGAGCATCTGAATCGTTTCTATACGGGGTATCGTTATGATGCTCACCCTATGTCAATGATGCTCGGCGTGCTGGGGGCTATGGCATCCTTTCATCATGAGACGCTGGATATCCGTGACCCGGAGAATCGCGATCTGACCTGTCATCGCATCATTGGCAAAATGCCTAATATCGCAGCCAAGTGCTACCGTTACGGCAAAGGTCTGCCGTTTAATTTCCCTAATAATAAACTGAGCTACGTCGAAAACTTCATGCAGATGATGTTTGCGGTACCGACAGAAGAGTTTGAGCCCGATCCCAAGGCCGTGCGCGCACTGGATCTGATGATGATTCTGCATGCCGACCATGAACAGAATGCCAGTACCTCAACCGTACGTCTGGCCGGTAGTGCTGAAGCAAGTCCTTATGCTGCGGTTGCAGCGGGTGTAGCGACACTCTGGGGCAAGGCTCACGGTGGCGCGAATGAGGCCGTACTGCATATGCTGTACGAGATCGGTGATCACAGTAATATTCCGAAATTCATTGCGCGAGCGAAGGACAAGGATGATACCTTCCGCCTGATGGGCTTCGGTCATCGTGTGTATAAGAACCATGACCCACGCGCCACCATCATCCGCAAGGCATGTCATGAAGTGGTTGAGAATATGGCCAGCAGTGACGAAGCCTGGTTGTTTGAAACAGCGATGGAACTGGAAGATATTGCACTGAAGGACGAATACTTCATCGAACGTAAACTTTATCCAAACGTCGATTTCTACTCTGGAATCATTCTGAAAGCGCTTGGTATTCCTCTCAGCATGTATACTGTGATGTTTGCTCTATCACGTTCAGTTGGCTGGATCGCACAATGGAAGGAAATGATGGAAGACCCTGATTTCCGTATTGGTCGACCACGCCAGCTCTATATCGGAGCAGAAACAAGAGACTATGTGCCTATCTCTAAGCGCTAGTCCTCGTTCACTAAATACAGCCATTTGGCTTTACATAATCTAAACACTGGGAGTTGAAGATGAAAGCACCCGTTAAAGTTGCTGTTACAGGCGCTGCCGGACAAATTGCCTATTCACTACTTTTCCGTATCGCATCAGGCGCCATGCTGGGTGAAGACCAACCTGTTATTTTACAGTTACTGGAAATTACCCCTGCATTAAAGGCACTGGAAGGTGTCGTCATGGAACTGGACGACTGCGCATTTCCACTGCTGTCTGATGTCGTAATTACCGATGATGCCAATGTCGCATTCAAGGATGCGAATTTCGCATTACTGGTAGGCGCCCGTCCTCGTGGTCCTGGCATGGAACGTAGTGATTTGCTGGAAGCCAATGCCGGTATCTTCAAGATACAGGGCAAGGCCATGAACGATCACGCCAGTCGTGATATCAAGACCGTGGTAGTAGGTAACCCTGCGAACACCAATTCACTGACCGCCATGCTGTCAGCTCCTGATCTGGACCCACGTAACTTTACCGCGCTGACCCGACTGGATCACAATCGAGCATTGGCACAACTGGCCGCCAAGACCGGTACTAAAGTGACCGACATCCAGCGTATGACCATCTGGGGTAATCACTCAACCACGCAGTTTCCTGATATTAGTAACTGCACCGTCAATGGCGATGCCGCTAGCGGAATGGTTGATCAGGACTGGTACCGTGAACAGTACATTCCCCGTGTGGCGAAACGTGGTGCCGAGATCATTGATGCTCGTGGCGCATCCAGTGCGGCATCTGCTGCTAATGGTGCTATCGATCACATCCATGACTGGGTTCTGGGTACAGCAGAAGGTGACTGGACCAGCATGGCCGTACCAAGTGATGGCAGCTATGGCATTCCGGAAGGCCTGATTTTCTCATTCCCGGTAACCTGCAAGAACGGTGATTATGAAATCGTTCAGGGTCTGGAAATCGATGATTTCAGTCGCAGTATGCTGAACACCACACAGAAAGAGCTGGAAGAAGAAAAAGAAGCCGTGGCTAAAATTCTGGGTTAATCCAGGCTTCGGTTTTAGAACAGCCCCACGCGCGTTGCGCATGGGGCTTTTTTTATGTCCGCAGTAAACGCCTTAGCGCAGACTAAGGATTGGCCAACCGTTACGTCTGGCTGCCTCGGCCAGCTTTTCATCGGGATCCACGGCAACCGCATGGTCGACCAGATTGAGCAGCGGCAGATCGTTGTGTGAATCACTGTAGAACCAGCTGCCGGCCAGATCCCGGTTGTTCGCCCCAAGCCATTCCTGCAGACGCACTACCTTGCCTTCCGCAAACGATGGTGTGCCATCAACATTCCCGGTATAGCGGCCATCGCGGAATTCTGGTTCGGTTGCGATCAAGATACTTATGCCCAGTAGATCGGCGATGGGCTGGGTCAAAAAGCGATTGGTGGCGGTAATAATCATCAGTGTGTCACCTGCCTCACGGTGCTTATTCAGGAGTTCTTCTGCGAGGGGGAGCAAGATGGGTTTTATCTGTTCCTCGACATAGTCCTGCTGCCAACGCTGCAGAGTGTCTGTCTCATGCTGACTCAGGATACGAAGCTGAAAACGCAGAAACTCATCAATATCCAGTGATCCAGACAGATAGTCCTGGTAGAAACGTTCCTGTTCTCTTTCCATCTCGGCGACATCGACAAGTGCATGTTGACCAAGAAACCGACCCCATAGAACATCGCTATCCCCACCAATCAGCGTATTGTCCAGATCAAAAATAGCTAAACCCATGTAAGTTGGCTCCCTGATTGGAAAAAAGCGCCACTATAGAGAGTTGCGGTGGTGAGGTAAATCTTTCTAAAGTTGAAGATTGCGCGCCGATTTGGAACAATCGGGGAATTAGAGACTTTAGGTCGCAGGAATGATTGATTCAAAAGGCTTCAGATCCAATGTGGGTATCATACTGAGTAACAAGGATGGTGCTGTATTTTGGGGCAGGCGCTCCGGAATGAATGCCTGGCAGTTCCCTCAGGGTGGTATAAAGAAAGACGAAACGCCGGAAGAGGCCATGTACAGAGAGCTGTACGAGGAAGTGGGCCTGTTGCCGGAACATGTTGAAATTGTTGGCACTACCCAGGACTGGTTACGCTACTGGTTACCAAAACGATTTATTCGTCAGAAGCAGTTTCCTCTGTGCATCGGTCAGAAGCAGATATGGTTCATGCTGCGGCTGGTCTGTGATGAAGACGAGGTTGATCTGCAGGCGTCCGATAGACCGGAATTTGATGAATGGCGCTGGGTGAGTTACTGGGATCCTGCCACTGAGGTGGTTGCCTTCAAACGCAATGTCTACCGCAAGGCACTGCGTGAGCTGGAACCCTTCCTTATGCCGTTTATTCGTTAGGCAACACCTGCCTAGTAACCACTTGCCTTCATCTGCATGATTTCAGGTAGCATTACCTTGGCGGATCGATTCCTGCCATGTGTGATGTATGACTTTCTGAATTCCGGGGAGTAGTTATTTTCTTCCATCATGCCATCCAGCTTATCCAGCACTTTCTGACACTCGGTCATGGCAACATCTGCGATCTGTCGTACATCCTGATATTTGCTCATGATTTTAAGTGCTTCATCGCGCAGGCACAGACCATAATCATTCATGCCAGCCACCATGGCCTGCATT
>JBFIID010000144.1:0-6685 GCA_041601415.1 Gammaproteobacteria bacterium | reverse complement strand
CGGCCCTAAAAGTCCGGCTGAGTTTGCGGATGTCAGAAAGACGGAGGAAGTCGCGCGTGAGATGCTTGGTAATGCGGCTGAATATCACTTCAGTGATTCTAATCAGGGTCTTTCGCGTTCAATCATTGCCGGTGTAACAGAAGTGACCAGACGTTTCGGACGGGCAATTGTTATTGAGGATGACCTGGAGCTTTCGCCGGGTTTTCTTACCTACATGAAGTCTGCGCTGGATCGATATGCCAGCGACGAGACGGTATTCCAGGTGTCTGGCTATATGTTCGATGCGCAAGAAATAGAGGCACGTGAAGAGGCTCTGTTTTTACCGTTGACAGTGTCATGGGGCTGGGCAACGTGGCGGCGATCCTGGGATCTGTTTGATAGTGATGCATCGGGCTGGGAAGAGATTCTCAGGAATGATGAACTGCGTAGACGCTTCAATCTTGGTGATGTCTATGATTATGCGAACATGTTGGAAAACCAGATGAAGGGTCAGGTTGATTCGTGGGCTATCCGCTGGTACTGGACAGTCTTTCGAACAGGAGGGCTTGTTCTCTTTCCCCCACGTAGTCTTGTCAATAATACCGGTATGGATGGCTCGGGTACCCATGGACGCGGAAGATTGACTCGGTTCCATCGAGAACTTTGTCAATCCGATGCTTCGCGACCGATTATCTTGCCGGAGAAAACCATAGTTGATCGCACTGGTTTTGAAAAGGTTCGAATGGCTATTTCAAAACAGAATGGGGGCTTCATAGGTCAGATGCGATTAAAGTTGCGTCGCCTGTTCAAAACAAAACAATGATACTTGGGTTGAGTGAATGAACCTCGCACTTTTTTTCAGGACATTGCTGAGTCGAGGGAGTCTATCGGCAGGACTCCATACAAGCTTTGGGAGAACCGCGCGTGTTATTGATACTGGCCGACATGGTAAAGTTCGTATCCGCGTCGGCGAGAATTCGAGAATCGAAGGAGAACTGCTTGTCTTTGCACACAGTGGCGAAATATCGATCGGTGACTGGTGCTTCATTGGCCCCGGGACACGGGTCTGGTCTGGAGCATCAATACAGATAGGCAATCGAGTGATGATTTCACATAACGTAAATATTCTGGATAATCTCACTCACCCCATTGACCCTGAACAAAGACACCTGCATTTTCGACATATCATGCAACAAGGTCATCCTGAGGATGTTGAACTCGGTGACTTGCCTGTAGTGATTGAAGATGACGCATGGATTGCAGCATCAGCCACCGTGCTACGTGGCGTTCGGATTGGTCGAGGCGCTATTATAGGGGCGGGCTCGGTTGTGACCGCAGATGTATCACCAATGACTGTGGTCGCAGGTAATCCTGCGCGTGTCATTCGAAAGATACAACAGATTGATAAAGACAATACTGTCTGAGACAAAGTAAATCTGATGAAAAGAAACTTGAGGAAGATAGCGGATTCGGTGGCACGTCTTGTGCGACTGGACCGTCAGATTGATGACATCAAAATCAACCAGGGGCGTATTCTAGGTCAGCTTAATTACGATCGCAGGTTTCCACGTTTAAGTGACTATGAGTTTAAGGTTTTTTCTCAATGGGGTGAGGACGGAATCATACAGCACCTGATTAACCATCTTGATATTGCTGATCAGACGTTTATCGAATTCGGCATAGAAGATTTTTCCGAGTCCAACTGTCGGTTTCTTATGATGAAAGACCATTGGCAGGGGTATGTTATTGATGGTAGCGAAGCGAATATCAGTCGACTGCAATCATCTTATTATTACTGGAGATACCAACTCCAGGCCAGAACCTCTTTTGTGACACGAGAGAATATCGACTCACTATTGAAAGAGAGTGGTTTCGGAAGGAGCCTGGGCCTTTTATCCGTAGACCTGGATGGTGTGGACTGGCATGTCCTCGAGGCATTACGGCACTGGCAGCCTAATATTCTTGTAGTGGAGTACAATGACCTGTTCGGTTTTGAGCATGCTGTTACCGTACCGTACGATCCAGAATTCCAGCGACATAAAGCGCATTACTCTAATCTTTACTGGGGCGCTAGTCTGCCCGCTTTTATCCATCTGGCCAGGGAAATGGAGATGACCCTTGTCGGTATTAATGCTGCAGGGAGTAACGCATTTTTTGTTCGACGTGAATTGCTTAATAACACGATAAGGGAGGCAAGCCTGGAAAGCTGTCGATACAATGCCAGTTTTTCTGATAGCCGGGATGAAACAGGTGAACTAACGTTTCTTCGTGGTGATGCAAGGCGTGAGATTATCGCCGAGATGCCATTGCTGGATGTGGTCAGCGGTTCGATCCTACGTGTAAGTGATTTGTCATAGATTCAAATATTTCCATGCATACTAAATCCAAGCCATTTACTTCGTGGGAAGAGGCTGTGCGTTGGTTGAGGGATCAACCTGAACAACAGGAACTGGTACATGATGCATATTATGATGATCCACTGATTAGTGCAGCAGACCGATACTGGAAAAGCGAAGAATGGCAAGCTGTACGAGAACGTCTGACGTCTACAGGCATGGCACTTGATGTAGGTGCTGGTCGCGGTATCGCCAGCTATGCACTGGCACGAGAAGGGTTCACAGTCACTGCGCTTGAGCCTGATGAAAGTGATCTGGTTGGCGCAGGTGCAATTCGGGCACTGGCTCGTGAGACGGCATTACCAATCACCGTCGTGCAGGAGTTCTCAGAACGATTACCATTTGAAGATGCTAGCTTTGACCTCGTATTCGCCAGGGCTGTATTACACCATACACAGGACCTTACAAAGGCCTGTAAAGAATTTGCACGCGTATTACGTCCTGGGGGGCAGCTTATTGCAATTCGTGAGCATGTGATTACGAAACTCGAAGATAAGGAAAAGTTTTTTGAATTGCATCCTCTACATCACTTATATGGGGGTGAGAATGCATTTAAGTTATCCGAATATAAAGGTGCTCTCTTGAACTCAGGTCTGCACATACAGAATGTTCTGGATCCCTTGTCTAGCCCAGTCAATTATGCGCCTCGTTCACTTAGCAGTCTTCAAGATGAAATTGCGCAGCGTATTGGAGCCCGTATCCCGGGTGCAAGAGGCGTTGTAACGATGTTGTTATCACTTGCGCCAGTCTGGTATTGCGCCAGACATGTCCTGTCAGCATTTGATCATCGACCGGGAAGGCATTATTCGTTTGTCGCAATAAAGGGGAAGTAATGATTGTCTGGATCACAGGAGCGAAAGGGTTTATCGGCCAGCATCTAGCCCGGTGTCTCGTTGCACGAGGCGACACGGTGGCAGGACTAGGTCACGGTCACTGGCCTGAAGCAACGGATACAACAGGTATATCACTGTGGTTGAATGGTGAAATCAGCGTCAGTAATTTAAATAGCATGAGAAGTGCCTCTAGCACACCAGATGTCATCATACATCTGGCCGGTGGATCTTCAGTTGGGGTTGCCATTGCTAATCCACGAGAGGATTTTTCACGCACCGTCGTAAGTACCATGGAAGTGCTTGAGTGGGTAAGGCAGGAGTCGCCGAGTACACGGGTGGTAGCAGTATCCAGTGCTGCTGTATACGGAAGCGGTCATTCCAATTGTATCAGTGAATTATCACAGAAAGAGCCATTTTCACCGTATGGACATCACAAACTAATGATGGAGGATGCATGTCGATCCTATGCGAGTAGCTATGGCCTGCAGTGCCTGGTGTTACGTTTGTTTTCTGTATACGGACCTGGTTTGCGTAAGCAGTTACTATGGGATCTCTGTCAACGCTTGAAAGATTCTGAGAATAATATCGAGTTGAGTGGTACGGGTGATGAATTACGAGACTGGACACATGTCTCGGATGTGGTACGTGCGATTGAAATGACACTTGACCTGGCCAGCTCTAATGTTCCTGTATTCAACGTTGGTAGCGGACAGGCTACATCCGTCCGTGAGATTGCGCAGGTCGTAATTGATGCATTTACTGGTTCTGATAAGCAGATTGTCCCAGCGTTTAATGGCATCGGGCGAGCTGGCGATCCGTTTTGTCTGCTAGCCGATGTTCAGCAGTTAAGTAAAAGGGGATTCGAATGTGAAATCTCTCCTCGAGAGGGTATTGCTAATTATGTGCAATGGTTTTGTGCACAGATGAATGTCGAAAAAACTCCATGAGGATCGCTTTCCCCCTAATCGGTGGCGGTGACTGGACCGGTGGCCGCAATTACCTGCTTAATCTTATACGTGCACTGGTGACCTATTATCCCGACGAAGTCACACCAGTACTGTTCTGCGGTGAGGATGTAGCAAGTAGCGAGACAGAATCATTCCTTCAGTTACCCGGTATTGAACTTGTCAGGTCGGATGCACTAGACAGAAAGAGGCGACTACGATCTTTGCTTCTATCTCTGGCTTTTGGTGCAGATCATCAGGTCAAAAGCCTCTTTGATGAGAAAGACATTGATGTCGTATTTGAAACGGCACAGTTTTTTGGATCAAGGCTTGGTATCCCGGCAATTGCCTGGCTACCGGACTTTCAGCACCGTCATTTACCCTGGCTTTTTTCACCCTTCGCGAAGTTAAAACGTGAACTGGGCTTTCGCGCACAGATAAAAGCGGGCCGAACAGTGATGCTGAGCAGCCTGGATGCTTGTGGAGACTGTGAGAGATTCTATCCAGTTACCAAAGGTTGTACTCATGCCGTCAGTTTTGCAGTGCCGTCGCCCCGGGTCACCAGAATGGAAGCAGCCAGGGAAATCGCAGATAGTTACGGATTGCCCAGGGAATTTTTTTATCTCCCAAATCAGTTCTGGGTGCACAAGAATCATCTGCTGGTAGCTGAGGCACTCTCAATATTGAAAAGACAAGGTCGAAACATCGTCGTTGTCGCATCGGGTAACACGAGAGATCCTCGTAACCCACAGCACTATGAAAGGCTCTGTGAACTAATACGGACACATGGAATAGAAGAACAATTTCGGATGTTGGGTATGATTCCATACGAGCATCTCGGCGACCTCATGCGTGCCAGTGTAGCGCTGATAAATCCATCGTTATTTGAGGGATGGAGTACGACTGTAGAGGAAGCGCGATCACAGGGTGTTCCTCTAATCCTGTCGGATCTCTCTGTTCATCACGAGCAGGCCGGCGAAAATGCAATTTATTTTTCACGAAAGTCAGCTGATTCACTGGCAGATGTACTGGCTGGTTTCTCCCCACTTTCCGATGAAGAAAGAGACTTTCTGGTCAAGAAATCTGCAGAGGAGGCCGTTTTCAGAGTCAAGTCATTTGCAAAGAGTTTTCTTGATACTGTCAGGCTATGTTCCAGAGGGCAAAGCTTATGAAAGTGTCGGTTATCACTGTTGCTCGCAACAGTGCGGCAACATTGAAGGACACTCTGTGTTCTGTGGCAGGGCAAAGTCATACAGACATAGAGCACATAATCGTGGATGGAGCGTCTACTGATAATACACTTGAGGTCATCAAACGACATGGTTCTCATGTTTCTGCTTTCGTTTCCGAGCCTGATGAAGGCATCTACGATGCAATGAATAAAGGTCTATCTCTCGCGACGGGTGATGTAGTTGGGTTTTTGAATGCCGATGACTGTTATTCAGACACTGGTGTTCTGGAATGCATTGCTTCAAATATGGAAGAAAAGAAGTTGGATGTACTCTACGGAGATGTCGCTTTTTTTCGTGAAGACGCACCTGAGCGTATTGTTCGTCGATATCGATCTGACCGTTTTCACCCGAATAAACTTGCCTGGGGCTGGATGCCAGCACATCCCGCATTCTTTATGTGTCGAGATATCTATCAAGGTGTAGGACCTTTCAATAAAGATTATCGAATTGCGGGGGATTTTGAAATGATGATTCGTATCTTTAACCATGCGAATCTTCAGTATAGCTATTTACCTGAAATTCTAGTCATGATGAGAACAGGTGGTGTCAGCAACGCGGGGTGGCGAAATTCAATTATTCTGAATATGGAGGTATTAAGGGCTTGCCGTGAAAATGGTATTAAAACAAATATGACGAAGATACTCTCAAAGTACCCTATGAAAATTGGCGAGTTTTTTACTGATCGAAACCTTGGTCGATAGCGTCAGTTGCGAAGAATTATGTTATTAATCATGACTGAGTGCTTATTTTGAAGCGCGTTTTTGATCTCGTTCTTGGCTTAACATCATCGGTAATTTTATTGGTGCCACTCTTGTTCGTTTGGGTTCTGGTACGAATAACTTCTCCAGGACCTGTGATTTACTGGTCTGATCGAGTTGGTAGATTTAACAAGACCTTTAAGATGCCTAAATTTCGCAGTATGCGCATTGACACCCCTGCTATGGCCACGCACTTGCTACAGAACCCGGATCAATGGCTAACGCCTATAGGATCTTTTTTGCGAAAAAGCAGTCTGGATGAACTTCCCCAGCTATGGAGCATACTGAAAGGAGATATGAGTTTTGTCGGCCCACGGCCTGCGCTCTATAATCAAGATGACCTTATCTCACTACGCACCGAATTGGGCATCCATGAACTAGTGCCGGGTTTGACTGGCTGGGCACAGGTGAATGGTCGTGACGAACTACCCATCCCTCAAAAGGTGCAATTGGATTCAGAGTATCTCGATAAGCGCTCCTTTCTTTTCGATTTGAGAATTTTGTGGATGACTGCATTGAAGGCTTTATTTAGAGATGGAGTAT
>JBFIID010000143.1:0-6692 GCA_041601415.1 Gammaproteobacteria bacterium | reverse complement strand
GAAGGTATTTACCAAGGTGGCAAAATTGGGAAGTTTTTCCGCTGCCGCAAATGAACTGGGTATCTCTAAGGCAATGGTTTCCAAGCATGTACAGTCGCTTGAGAATGATCTGGACATACGTCTCTTTAATCGAACCACAAGAAGTCTTAATCTTACCGAGGTAGGGGCCGCCTATCTCGAGCGTGCCAAGGCAATCATGGATGATATTGACGAGATGGAGATGGCGGTGAGTACGCTCAGTAGCCAGCCACGAGGTGTATTAAGGGTGGCAGCTCCCACCTCATTTGGTGCCTTTCATCTAGGACGCGCAATCGGTGATTTTCTGGAGCGCTATCAGGATGTGGAAGTGGAACTGATACTGACCGACCGCATGGTAGATTTGATCGAGGAAGGCCTGGATGTGGTGGTGAAGGTCGGGGAACTGGATGACTCAAGCCTTATTGCACGAAAAATTGCTTCTGCCCGGATGGTGGTGTGCGGATCACCAGAATATTTAGAGCAGTATGGACGCCCACAGGTGCCGGAGGATCTCAAGAACTACAATTGCCTGCTTTACACCATGCGCATGCCAAATAACGAATGGAATTTTAAGACAGAACGTGGAGAAGTCTTCGTTCCGGTGAGCGGCACCTTCCGATCCAATGTAGGTGACACCCTGCGAGTGGCAGCGAATACTGGCCGCGGCTTGATACAGTTGCCGACGTATATGGTGGGACAGGATTTGAAACAGGGGCGGCTCGAAGCCGTGCTAACCGAGTTTGAGCCGGAGCCGCGACCAATCCATGCGGTATACCCGCATCGACAGCATCTATCGGCCAAGGTCAGGGTCTGGGTCGATTATCTTTACGAACGTTTTCAACCGCGCCCATACTGGGACGAGTGGCTGGATTCTGTTGATTGACAGAAAAATCGAGACGAAAAAAAAGGGATGGTCAGACCATCCCTTTTTTTATTCTTGCTGGTCTAGAATAGACCGGTAATATCGCCTTCATCTGTAATGTCGATGCGTTCAGCGGCCGGTACTTTGGGCAGTCCCGGCATGGTCATCATATTGCCACAGATGGCGACGATAAAGCCTGCGCCATTCGCCAGTCGGACTTCAGACACGTGTACGTTGTGACCACTGGGAGCACCACGCAGGGTCGGATCCGTAGAAAACGACATCTGTGTTTTGGCCATACAGATGGGGTAAGAGCCATACTCTTTATTCCAGTCTGCCAGTTGTTTTTCGACTTTGGCGTCGAGGCTGATGCTGCTGGCGCCATACACCTTCTTTGCGACGGCCTCGATTTTGTCCACCAGAGGGACCTCAGACTCGTAGACATAGGTATGTTTGCCTGGTCGGTTGTCGACAATGTCGGCAACCGTGACGGCCAGTTCTTCAGCGCCTTCACCACCATTCGCCCAGTGTTTGGAGACCACTACCTGAACCCCCAGCGCGTCACATTTACTGCGCAATGCCTCGATTTCAGCATCTGTATCCAGGGTGAAATGGTTGATACAGACAACAGCAGGCAGGCCATACACATTCTGGATATTGTTGACATGACGTTCAAGATTAACCATGCCCTTTTCGAGTGCGGCAACATTTTCTGTATTGAGGTCTTCCTTGGCCACACCACCATGATATTTGAGCGCACGTACGGTTGCGACCAGTACCACGGCCGCAGGGTTAAGCCCTGCCATACGAGTCTTGATATCGATGAATTTCTCGGCGCCCAGATCGGCACCAAAGCCCCCTTCAGTGACGACATAGTCTGCGAGTTTGAGACCGGTTTTGGTTGCTGTAACGGTGTTACAGCCATGTGCGATATTGGCAAACGGACCGCCGTGGATGATGGCAATATTGTTTTCCAGTGTCTGCACCAGATTAGGTTTGATCGCATCCTTCAATAATGCCGCCATAGAACCCTGGGCATTCAGGTCACGAGCATATACAGGTGTGCTGTTGTCGTTCTTATAGCCGATCACAATGCGGCCCAGACGTTCCTTCAGATCGGCGCGACTGGTGGCCAGGCACAGGATCGCCATGATCTCGGAGGCGACCACAATATCGAAGCCATCTTCACGCAGATAGCCATTTGCAGGGCCGCCCATACCGACGGTGATTTTACGCAGGGCACGATCATTCATATCAACCACACGCTTCCACTGGATACGGCGAGGGTCGATGCCCAGGGCATTGCCATGAGAAATGTGATTGTCGATCATGGCAGACAGCAGATTATGCGCGACACCAATAGCATGGAAATCACCGGTAAAGTGCAGGTTGATATCTTCCATCGGTACGACCTGGGCATAACCGCCACCTGCAGCGCCACCCTTGACACCGAAACAGGGGCCCAGAGAGGGTTCACGCAGACACATGATGGTTTTCTTACCGATGCGGTTGAGTGCATCACCAAGACCGACGGTGGTGGTGGTCTTGCCTTCACCGGCGGGTGTGGGGCTAATGGCAGTAACCAGGATTAACTTGCCTTCCTGATTGTCTTTCAGACTATCTACGTATTCGAGAGATAGTTTGGCCTTGTAATGGCCATAGGGGTCGAGGTGTTGCGCCTCAATTCCGAAGGCCTCGTTGGCCAGTTCAATGATAGGCCGCATCCTGGCCTGTTGGGCAATTTCTATATCCGACATCTGTTTATTCTCCTACCGCTATTATTATTTACGTACTTATTATTTGTTTTTAGATGATTCGACTTGCCCCTGTACTCGTGGCACAGTTCGTATGAGTCGTACACCGGCGTTATTATTTTCTGTTCTGATGGCTACAATCAAGCTGATAAGCATCAGACACAAACGTGTGATATTAGCTTGTTAAACAAAGAACTTCTAATTTACCAACTATTGCGTCGACGTCTGGCAAAGCCACAGGCCCCGCTGTTACTGGGTTTGTTAGGGCTCATCAGTGGTCTGCTAGCCGGCGGCGTCATTATATTATTTCGGCTGCTGGTTGAATACACACAGAACTCGATCCTTCCCTATCGAGGCACTGAAAACTATGAAGATCTGGATCTGCTAAGCCGCTTTTCTCTGCCAATCATTGCGGCGATCCTGATCGCTCTGATCTGGCGCTTGGCATCTGTAAAGACCCGTCTGAGTCTGGGAGTGGTGCATGTGCTGGAGCGTCTTGCCTACCATGAAGGGCATCTACCCCTGAAAAATGCGCTGCTTCAGTTTGCGGGTGCCGCACTGGCGATTATTGGTGGTTTTTCTGTCGGTAGGGAAGGGCCAAGTATTCATCTCGGTGCCGCCTCCGCGAGTTTGATGGGTCAGCGTTTTGCCCTGCCAAACAACAGTATCCGCACGCTGGTCGCCTGTGGCACCGCGGCCGCCATTGCTGCCTCGTTTAACACACCACTGGCAGGGGTCATTTTCGCTATGGAAGTCGTGATGATGGAGTACACCATTGCGGGTTTCACGCCGGTGATCATGGCTGCGGTAGGTGCCACTGCGTTAAGCCAGATGGTTTATGGTGCAGAGGTCGCTTTTATCGTGCCGCAGTTCGAGATGAACTCACTCTGGGAACTGCCCTATATCACCTTCATGGGTATTGTGGTGGGTTTGCTGTCGGTGTGCTTTATTCGTCTGCTGCGACGTGTAACGAAATTCGGGCTTGGCTTTGCTTTCTGGCAAAGATTGTTAATAGCAGGCTTCGGTGTGGCAATCATAGGCCTGCAGTTTCCGGAAGTAATGGGCGTAGGCTATGACACTGTGAATGCAGTCATGATCGGTGATATTGGTGTCTGGCTGCTGCTGATTATTCTTGCGGCGAAATTTCTGGCTACCATCCTTAGCGTCGGGATGGGTGTGCCCGCAGGCCTGATTGGGCCGACGCTGTTCATGGGGGCATGTGCGGGCGCTGCCATGGGATTTCTTGGCTCTCATCATTCAATGCTGGCTGCTGAACCGGGTTTTTATGCGATGTTAGGCATGGGGGCGATGATGAGCGCGACTCTGCAGGCACCTTTGGCGGCGCTGCTGGCACTGCTTGAATTAACCGGTAACGTAAACATCATTCTGCCGGGCATGCTGGCGGTGGTCAGTGCCAACCTGACTGCCAAAGAACTGTTTAGAAATGGGTCTGTGTTCCTGTCCCAGATGCGTGAAATGGGTCTGGACTATCAGAGTGACCCCGTTACACAGGCGCAACGCCGTATTGGCGTGACGGCGATCATGCAGGAGTCTTTTGTTGTCTCGGAGTCGAAGATTAACCGGCAACGGGCTGAAAGTCTGTTGAGCACAGAACCCGTCTGGATCATCACCGAACAGTCGGAGCGCAAGGTTCTGTTTCCGGCGGTCGATCTACTGCGTTTCATGACGGAACATGATGCCACCGAGATAGATCTGCTGGAAATACCCTCACAACGTAAGCAGATGGCGGCAATCTCCCAGCAGTCCACGGTGCAGCAGGCCCTGAAGGTGCTCAAGGAGCAGGACGCAGAGGCTTTATACGTGATGCGTAAGATAGGGCCAGCCGCCGATCAGATCTTCGGTGTCCTCACACGTCAGGACATTGATAATAGCTACCAGCTGAGCCAGGCATAGCCCTGGTTAGAGAGCGCCAGACTGGGCGCTGTAATAGCCTCTGCCGATTGAGAAAAAGCACGGCTTCTGGTAGTTTTGCGCAATCTTTTTTTTGACTTTGGTCTATATCACCTATGTGCTGTTTCAGCCTCTGCCTTCCACCCCTTTCGAGTGTTATCCACAAGTTGCCTGATGGGAGTCTTGCAGCATGACGCGCTTCATATTTGTGACCGGTGGTGTGGTGTCTTCACTTGGTAAGGGTATTGCATCGGCTTCCCTGGCTGCGATTCTGGAGGCGCGTGGCCTTAAGGTTTCCCTGACCAAGCTCGATCCTTATATTAATGTGGATCCCGGTACCATGAGCCCTTTTCAGCATGGTGAGGTGTTTGTTACCGAGGATGGTGCAGAGACGGATCTGGACCTCGGCCATTACGAACGTTTTGTCAGAACCCGCATGGCGAAACGCAATAATTTCACCACCGGACAAATTTACGAGAGTGTGATTGGCAAGGAACGCAGGGGTGAATATCTGGGTGGAACAGTTCAGGTCATCCCGCATATCACCGACGAGATAAAGCGCTGTATCCTTGATTGCCCCGAGGATGTTGATGTCGCCATGATTGAGATCGGCGGTACCGTAGGTGACATCGAGTCTCTGCCGTTTCTGGAGGCGATTCGCCAGATGCGGGTCGAACTCGGGGCACAACGTGCACTGTTTATGCATCTGACCCTGGTGCCCTACATCGCGTCGGCGGGCGAAGTGAAGACGAAGCCAACCCAGCACTCGGTAAAAGAATTACGTTCCATCGGTATCCAGCCGGATATTCTGCTGTGCCGTGCCGTGAAGCCCGTACCGGATTCTGAGCGAAAGAAAATAGCCCTGTTCACCAACGTTGAAGAGCAGGCGGTGATCTCCGCGGTCGATGCCAATAGCATCTATGAAATACCGCTGTTGCTCCACGCCGAGCATCTCGACGACATCGTGGTGAAAAAGTTTGGCCTGGATATTCCGGAAGCCAATCTAAAGGAATGGCGCGATGTCAACGAGGCGCTGAGCAATCCATCTACCGAGATCAATGTGGCCATGGTGGGTAAGTATGTAAACCTCACTGAGTCCTACAAATCACTGACCGAGTCACTCATACACGCCGGCTTGCACACCCGTACAAAGGTAAATATTACCTATGTGGATTCCGAAGAGCTGGAGCGCGACGGTGTAGCAAGCCTGTCCGAGATGGATGCGATTCTGGTTCCCGGCGGTTTTGGTAAACGCGGTACTGAGGGCAAGATCGACGCAATTCGATATGCGCGCGAAAATTCCGTGCCCTATCTGGGGATCTGCCTGGGCATGCAACTAGCGGTGATTGAGTTTGCCCGTAACGTGGCAAATCTGGAAGGCGCTCACAGTACCGAGTTCAAACGCGGAACCCCGCACCCCGTGATCGCCCTGATCACGGAATGGACCACGGAAGACGGTTCGGTTGAAACCCGCAGTGAAAACTCGAATATGGGTGGCACCATGCGACTCGGAGGGCAGAAATGCCGGCTCTCTCCCGGTAGTCGCGTGCGAGAGGTGTATGGCGATGATGTGATCGTCGAGCGGCATCGCCATCGCTACGAATTTAATAACCTATACCGGGAAGGACTTGAGCAGGCGGGTCTAAAAGTAGCGGGTACGTCTATCGACGGGAATCTGGTAGAGATCGTAGAGAATCCGGAACACCCCTGGTTCATCGGTTGCCAGTTCCATCCTGAATTTACCTCAACGCCGCGTGATGGGCATCCCCTGTTTTCCAGTTATATCCGTGCAGCGAATGCTTACAAACAGGCCAAGGGGGAGAAATAGCGATGCAACTGTGTCATTTTCAGACCGACAACCAGAGCCCTTTTTTCCTGATCGCCGGTCCCTGCGTGGTGGAATCGGAAAAACTGGTGATGGACACCGCAGAGACCCTGCTCAACATTACCAGTGAATTGAACATACCGTTCATCTTTAAGGCCTCCTATGACAAGGCCAATAGAACCTCACATACCAGTTATCGTGGTCCGGGCATCGAACAGGGGCTGCGCATTCTTCAGAATGTTAAACAGCAACTGGGTGTGCCAGTGCTCACCGATGTTCACGAAGGCACGCCGCTGGATGAGGTCGCCAGTGCTGTGGACGT
>JBFIID010000142.1:0-6776 GCA_041601415.1 Gammaproteobacteria bacterium | reverse complement strand
CCGTCGATCGTGTGTTGCAGAGCCACTATCGGAATACCCTGATAGGCCTGGTTGCCGAGAAAATGATCGGGGTGATGATGAGTAATAATGACCTTGATGATGGGCTTCGAAGTAATCCTGCTAATGGTCTCTCGTACCTGTTGGCCATAACGCAGTGACGGACCACTGTCGATCACCACCACCCCTGCATCAGTGACGATAAAGCCGGTATTTACAATGTTGCCACCATTGGCAAGGGTGAAATCTTCCTTAGCCCCGATAAACACGTAGGTATCTTTGGCGATTTTTTCAGCTTCCAGCTGATAATCCAGCGTCTCGGAGGCAAAGGCAATCGACACGGGTAAAAGGAGCAGCAGCAGGATTTTTCGAATCATTTGAGTATCAGGGTATTCAATCGATTGCCATTATTATCGGAACCCTGCAGTCTGAAGGGTGTGGTCGCGTCCTGAAGATAGTCCATCGTAAACACGGGGTTTTCACTCACCGGTTGATAGGTTTCTACCCGGGCCAGGAGTATCTCTGCAGCATCGATGATCTCGAAATGCTCGATATAGAATTCGGGGATGCCATCCGCCAGTCCGGTATCCATAGGATGCTTAATGCGTAATCTCAAGCGCCCCGACTTATCGTCGTTAACCCAGTTACGCGATGACACATCCATCAGGGTCTCTTGCCAGTTATCGGCAACGCGTCCCATACTTGGCGCGGTACAACCTCCACCAGCGGCCTCCAGCCATTGTCCTCCCACATGCCAGACTCCATCCGCAGTTCTTGCCGCCGCCCTGACCGGCGTTGACTGCTCTACCTTAAAGCGGAAAGCGATAGAGGGGTTTATGTGAAGTGGTTCGAACACCAGCACTTTCTGAATGGGGTTCAGATCAGCAAAAACGACGATTCGATCTATCCCCTGCAGACCCTCAACACGTACCGAAACGGGAACATTCATCGGATCCTCCGCCAGCACAGGTAGAGAGACGCTGACCCTGTCGTCAAATACATAGGTCTCGCTGTTGAGCATTCTCTGATGCATCTCGTTCCAGCTCGGAGAATTCAATGGGTCTGCCACCAACTCCGCTGCCTGTACAGAAGAAAGCCCCATGATCAAAAGCAGGATGCCTGGTAATTTACTCATAAGATCTGACAGACCTACTGTATGCGGATGTACGGGAACAGGTGTTGCGCTGGATCGGCTTCATATAACATGTCTGCTGTGATGGGCCGCAAATCACCCTGTTCGGGCGGTGCGGCCAGAATATTCAGGTCGACTTCCCTGAGAGAGCCCGTCAAACCGGATGTGTCTAGCTGTAATCGGTAATAGAGTCCGTTCCAGGCGTTAATGCCATATTCACTCGCTGATTTATGCAGGAATAACAGGTCATATTCCAGATCCGTCAAGTCCTGCTGCGTGATATAGCCGAGCTTTTCATAAGGGTAGACCAGATGACAGAGCATCTGTTCATTTTGATGTATACATTTAAAGGGCCGCATCGACAGAAACTCGTCACTAAACACGGCATCATTCATGCTGATCCTATAGTGGATTTTCTCACCCTGTGGGGTGAACTCTATCTGGCCAATGTCGAGTGTCTTCTGCTCGGCACTCAGCAATGTAATGGTTCTTTTACCGCTCAGGGCCGAGTCGGCATTTGCTGTTAAACAAATACTGCAGAGGACGAAAAACAGAAGGTGTTTAATCTTTTCCATGTGTTGCGACCAGGGCAGCAGCTGATGGAATCATCTCTGATGACTTCGCTGCATAATAAGAGATGCCATGCGCTTTAAAGATTTCCTCAACCTTACCGCTTGATTTAAGTTCTCCGATCACCTGATTCACACGTTGCGCGAGTTCAATGTTATCGGCCTTCACTGCAGCGCAGAGTTCCCAACCTTCCATGTTCAGGCCCGGTGTCGGCAGGCGTGTGATAACAAAATCATTTGGATGCTTTGCAAGGCTGTATTCCAGTTCGCCCCGATTGGCCATGATCGCCGATATTTCATCCCCGATCATCGCCTGAGCCGCATCACCCAGTGTCTTGTAATGCTTTACATTCTCTCTCAAACGACCATTAAAGGCGCCAAGCAAATAGGCATCAGCCATGGTTGCGGTTTCAACACCAATCGGTTGGTCGAAGAACACCTCCAGTGTCATGGCGCTTCGAACTCGCGTTGTATTAACCGCGAAGGCGATCAGTTCTTTGTAGTACGGTTGTAAAAATGCAACTTTGTCTTCCTGCTGTGCGAACCTGGGGTCATAAGGCACATGCAACATCACATCGGCAGGGCCACCAGCCAGATAATGTCCTTTCCAGACCAGGTTTCGCAGGTCATCACCGACAGACTCGTCCGCCAGCGACAGTCTAAAACCTGCCTGTACACCCAGTTTTTCCGCTATTGCCCGAGCCAGATCAACATCGATTCCTGCGACCCGGCCATCCTCACCCTTATAGGAAAACGGCGGAAAATTTTCATACACCGCGAATTCCATGAAGCCCCGTTCGATGATCTTTTCCAGATCCGCGGCGCTACTCACGCTAAAACTGAATACACAGAGCAGGATTGCTATTATTTTTTGCTTAATCAATTCTTCTCACTCCGTGCTGTTTTATTTTTTAAATTATTCAGTCGTGTAGATAGTCTCAAGCCATGCACGGATTGCCCATAAGGCTTCCTGACTCAAAGGACCACCGTTTGAACTGGCAAACACTGGCATATAGGTGATGCCATTACGCACCGCTCCCTCAGTAACACGATAGATGAACCATTCATCACCGTCGGCGTCATGCGCGAGATATCTCAGATCCGGTGCGATACCACCAGACACGGCGCCCAGTCCATGACAACGTGCACAGTTCTGGTTATAAGCCGAGTCACCAATTTTGATGGCAAGTTCATTGCCGACGTAAGGATTGCGCTCTATCCACTCCTCACCCAGTGGTTCAAGCCCTTCGGTATTCACGGGCTGTGGACTCACATCGCCGTGAGCCAGAGCAGTGCGGGCACTTAACACGCACAGCAAAACGAAAATCAACTGAACTGCGGTGTTTGATTTCAAACGAACGTTCATATTTATCCCTCTTAAAGATACAAATCATATCTAAAAATTAAAAAAGCCTGCCGCACCCATAATACATATTGACATCAAGATTGGTAGACTGGAGAAGGTCAATAAAGGTGCGACGAGGCTAAAATAGTGTGGAGGTTGATAAAAACTTATCAACCTCCACCGGGTTAACGCTTACATCATTATTTATTTGGCTAACTTGAATACCCAGAGACTACCGCCCTGGTTCAGGTATTTAACTGTTTTGGCAACATCACCACCCCATAATGGGACAGCACCACCCCAGCCTGAAGGTACGGCGACGAACTGCTCACCATTCTCTTCCCAGGTGATTGGGCAACCAACCACACCGGAACCGGTCTGGAACTTCCACAGTTCTTCACCCGTTTTGGCATTAAAGGCCTTCAGGTAACCCTCTGGAGTACCTGTGAATACCAGGTTACCAGCAGTCGCCATGACACCACCCCACAGAGGAGCCTTGTTCTTGTATTCCCAAACCTTCTTGCCGGTTTTAGGATCGAAGGCACGCAGTGCACCGATGTAGTCTTCGTTCAGAGGCTTGATGGTGAAGCCAGCACCCAGATAGGCAGCGCCTTTCTTATAGGTGACGGGTTCATTCCACAGATCCATACCCCATTCGTTAGAAGGCACGTAGAACAGGCCGGTGTTCTGGCTGTAGGCCATAGGCATCCAGTTCTTGCCACCCAGGAAGGAAGGCGCGATAAAGATCTGCTCACCCTTCTTGCCATCGGCACTCTTACTTGGATCACCAGCGCGTACGCCAGTTTCAATTGGACGACCGGTCTTCAGGTCAATGCCCGTAGCCCAGTCAGTACGATTGACGAACGGGAAGGCATTCTGCAGTTTGCCGTTGGTACGATCCAGCACGTAGAAGAAGCCATTACGATCGGCATGGCCGGCCAGTTTCTTGCCATCAGCGTTGAAAGGTATGGTTTCGTTAACACCATCGAAATCCCAGCCGTCATTTGGCGTGAACTGATAATGCCATTTGATCTTGCCGGTATCAGGATCGATAGCAACAGTAGAGGTAGAAAACAGGTTATCACCTGGACGCAGGTGCGCATTCCATGGTGCCGGGTTACCAGTACCAAAGAAAATCAGGTCTGTTTCCGGGTCATAGGTACCACCATTCCAGGTCGCTGCACCACCGGTCTTCCACAGGTCACCAGGCCAGGTTGCATTAGTAGTACCACTAATACCGTTGTCCTTGCCATTCAGGGTGCCCATGTGGCCTTCAACCGTAGGACGCATCCAGACCATTTTACCGGTCTTGGCATCACGTGCTTCTACGCGACCAACGATACCAAACTCACCACCTGAAACACCGGTGATGACCTTACCCTTAACGATCAGAGGTGCGGCAGTGTTTGAGTAACCGTCTTTGTATTTGTCGATCTTCTCTTTCCAGACTACCTTACCGGTGTCCTGATCAAGGGCGACAATCTGTGCGTCCAGGGTGCCGAAGATGACCAGGTTGTCATACAGGGCGGCACCACGGTTGACCACGTCACAGCAAGGCAGAATGCCTTCTGGCAGGCGATGGTCATACTGCCACAGTTCATCACCTGTCTTTGAGTCGATGGCGTACAATCTTGAATAAGATGCGGTTACGAAGATCTTGCCGTTCGAAACGAGTGGCTGTGCTTCCTGGCCACGCTGTTTTTCACCACCGTATGAAAAGGAATAGGCTGGCACAAGCTTGCTGACGTTCTTGTCGTTAATAGTGGTCAGGGGGCTGTAACGCTGTCCCTGTGTACCCATACCATAAGAAACCACATCTCCTGTTGTCTTTGCATCATTGAGAATATCGTTATCGCTAACACCTGCGAGGGCATTGGTTGCAGGCACAATAGCCAGTGAGACAGCGAGCGCGACACCTTTGATTAGATCTGTTTCACAGACCTTTTTCAGCTCTTTCATCTAGTAAGACTCCTAAAAGTATTTTATTAATTGTTGGGTTCCAACATTTCTTGTTATCTCCCCTCTTCCCTACTCCCCCGTATCACGAATACTCCTGCACTCTCCAACGGGTTGTTCGAACAACTCCTGACATTTATTTCCGAAACAGATAGTCATCGAAGTGGCACATATCTGTCATGAGCGTTGCATACACTGCACATCACGTACCAACTCCAGGGAACCTATACATATTTACCCGAGACATGCAGAATTACTTCTACAAAACAATCGGTTATGTTGCTTAGGAAAAGAATGTCGGAGTGCCTTGCAGAATTGGTTTAGTGTTGTTGCATGTTGCATTACTGTTGCATAACGCAACACCACAACTGTTGCGCATGCCGTATGCTGGACTTACCAGTACTTACGCCGACGATAAATCGTCGTCCTATCGATGCCCAGTAATCGGGCCGCCGAGGAAATATTATTGTTGGTCTGCTCCAGTGTGCGCTTGATTAACTCATCACTCACTGCACGCAGTTTGCCATCGGGACCGTCTTCAGGTTGAACGCTGTGCTGACGATGAAATTTTTCAGGTAAATCATCACAGCCCACCGTGTCACCGGATACCGTCAACACCCAGCGCACACAGATGTTGTGTAATTCCCGTACATTGCCCGGCCATCGGTAATTCAGCAATAGTTCAGCGACCTGGGGTGCAATACGCAGTGTATTACGACCAGCAGCGTGGCACTCGCTGCGTAGAAATTCATTCGCCAGCTCAATAATATCGTTACCACGGTCAGCGAGTGCAGGGACGGTTATCTCGAACACATTCAGGCGATGGAACAGATCCAGACGAAACTCGCCATCCTCTACCGCCGGGTAGATCTTCTCATTGGCGGCCGCAATAACGCGAACATTGACCAGCATCGAATGCACACCGCCGACGGGGGTCACTTCCATAGAATCCAGCACTCTCAGCAATTTTGCCTGCAGTTCCAGGCTCATTGAATTGATTTCATCCAGGAATATCGTGCCATTGTGGGCAGATTCGAACTTACCTTTCAGACCTGTGCGTCTGGCTCCGGTAAAGGCTCCCGGCACATAACCAAACAATTCGCTTTCGATCAGTTCCTTCGGGATCGCCGCACAGTTGATAGCGATGAAAGGTGCGCTGGCTCGACTGCTCTCGGAATGAATCGAATGGGCCAGCATCTCCTTACCCGTACCGGTCTCACCGATCAGCAGAACATTACTCTGCAGGGGGTCGACCGCAGCGGCGGTTGCCAGTCGCGTGGCATTTTTAATTTTCTTTGAACTGCCCTTGATATGCTTCAGGGAATATCTTGACTGCGGTGTCTGCTGTACCGGGCTGTTCGTAATCTTTGACTGATTACTCTGACACAGGTCGGTCATAATCAATGCAACACCCAGGCATTGGTCGCCCTTGAAAACCGGCTGTAATCGAACCTTGATGGGCTGCAGGATACCTGTCTCTCTTTCAGTGTGTAGCTTGATCTCAAGCTGTGTACGGTTCTGGCTACAGTCATTTACCGTACCCGCCAGGCCGGGGATCAGCTGGGTAATACTCTCACTCAGGAAACTGGCCGAATTTAGCTTCAGGTATTGCAGGGCCTTCTGATTAAATTCCACGACGAATTCGTTTTCATCCAGAATCATGACACCATCAGATGGCCAACGCTGCAGCATCTCACGACCCAGTTCGCGTAATAACTCGCGTCTGTGATACTGAAGAATCGAGAGGCCGGACTGCACCGACTGTGCAACAGAGATG